>JAAAOD010000231.1 GCA_009908535.1 Verrucomicrobiota bacterium | reverse complement strand
CTCGTCATCCACACGCTCCTTCTCGCGCTCCGCGCGCGAGAGCGGGAAGGCCTGGGGATTGCGCATGCGGAAGAGCCGGTCGAGACCGGTGATCAACCGCGCCCCGCGGCGGAAGTTCACGTAGCTGTAGAACCATTGCAGCAGGACGGCGAGCTTGTTGCGGAAACCGATGAGAAAAACGAGGTGCACGAACAGCCACGCCAGCCATGCCATGAAACCGCTGAACTGCACCGGACCGATCTGCGCAATGGCCCGCGAGCGCCCGATCGTCGCCATGTTGCCCTTGTCGAAGTAGGCGAAGGGACGCCCGCTCTCCGCCTTCCCGTCCACCCGGCGCAGGATTTCGCGCGCGGCGTGACGGCCCATCTGCATGGCGGCGGGCGAGACCCCCGGCACCGCCTTTCCCTTGGCGTCGACGATGTTCACGATGTCCCCGGCGGCGAAGACCTCCGGATGCCCCGGCAGGCTGAGGTCCGGCTCCACTTTAAGGCGGCCGTTCCTGTCCTTTTCCACGTCGAGTTTCTCGCAGAGCGGACTCGCGCGCACGCCCGCGCCCCATACAATGGTTTCCGCCTCGATGGTCTCGTCCTCCAGCTCGACTTCCCCGTCGCGGATGTCCTTGATCTTCTGGTTGACGCGCACTTCCACGCCCAGCTCCTCGAGCTGGCGCTGCGCGCTGGCGGACAGTTTTTCCGAAAAGGGCGTGAGCACCCGCGGGGCCACCTCCAGCAGGAGGATCTGTGCCCGCGAGGGATCGATGTTGCGGAAATCCTTCGCGAGGACGCGTTTCGCCAGCTCGGCGAAGGAGCCCGCCAGCTCGACTCCGGTCGGCCCCGCACCGACGACGACCATGCGCATGAGGCGCTCCCGTTGTTCGAAGTCGCGTTCCCGTTCCGCTTCCTCGAAGGCGAGCAACAGGTTGTGGCGGATGCGCCGCGCGTCATCGAGCGTCTTCAGCCCCGGCGCGAACTGTTCCCAGTGGTCGTTGCCGTAGTAGTTCGTGCGCGCCCCCACCGCGAGGACGAGGTAATCGTAGTCGATCGGGCCGGTGTCGCGCAGCTGCACGCGCTTGTTGTCCAGCTGAACTTCCACCGCCTCGTCGAGGAGCACATGCACATTCTTCTGCTTGCCGAGAATGCTCCGGATCGGTTCCGCGATTTCCGGCGCGGAGAGGCCCGCCGTGGCCACCTGGTACAGCAGCGGCTGGAAAAGATGGTGATTCTGCCGGTCAATGAGCGTGATCATGACGTCGTCCCGCCCCTTCATCCGGCGACAGAATTCAAGACCCCCGAATCCGGCCCCGAGAACCACGATGTGAGGTTTTCGTTCTCCCTGTTGCATGGCGCAATATCCGGGCAACCGCCCGTTCGCGCAACCGGTTCCGGGCTTCTATGGCCGCTATCCAGGGTCAACGGCCGAGGACGGCCATGAAAGGAGTCGCAGCCCCGCCACACGCTTCCCGCCCCCATGGCGCCCCCGCCGGGACTCGAACCCGGATTAACGGTTTAGGAAACCGCGGTTCTATCCATTGAACTACGGGGACGGTTGAGGAAGAAATATTTGCGGGAATCGGCGGACGGGCCGGTGGAAAAGGGCTACCAAAAGTTCCACCGCAACGATAAGCCGCCTTGGGCCAGCTTTGTCAATGGCGGGGGAGGGGGCTTGATCCGGCTTGGTTCACCGGCTGGCTTTGTAGCGAGCGATGAAGGCGCTCGCCAAGGTTGCCAAGCCGCCTGTCCAGTTTTGCGGAACCACTTCAGCCAGCAGCAGTTCGCTTCCATCGTCACCAAGATCGAGGATCCGAAGGCCCGCCTGCGTGCCCACCTCCAGGAGCTGGATTCACTGTTTGCCTCGCTCCAGTCCCGGGCGTTTAAAGGGGAGTTGTAAGCATGGCTTGATTTGTTTCGTTTATTCAGGGAGGTATGAATAAGGAATATCCAGTCAAAAACCCGATTTCCCCGGAAGATAAGGTACTTCTGAATAAACTCTACGGTGTCATCAATGGCGATCAACGACCTGTTTTATTGGGCCGGGAAGGTGCCCACATTGACTTTCCTGAGCCTGTTTTTCACTTCTTGGTGGAAATTGTAAAAAAAATGCGGAGAGGGCAGTCCGTCGTCTTGCTCCCGAAAAACGAAGAGCTGACAACACAAGCGGCAGCCGATCAGTTGGGGGTCTCCCGTCCCCATCTCGTCAAGCTCCTGGAGCGAGGGGAGATTGAGTTCCACACGGTAGGCAGTCATCGTCGGGTTTACCTGAATCACTTGATCGACTATGCAAAGCGGCGAGACGCTGAAAGAAGCAAGAGGCTGAGGGAACTGAGCCTGAAAATTGCGGAAGAAGGCTTCTACGAATCGGAATACACAGGAGAGGATGAGAGCTGATTTCCGAGTCTGCTTGGATGCTTGCGTCCTCGCCAATCAGGGCGTGTGCGATTTGCTTCTGCGTTTGGCCGAGCACCCCCGATTATACTCGCCGGTGTTCTCAGAGAAAATCCTCGATGAAGTCTACTCTGTACACCTTGAAAAGCTGAAACGTCCATGGCCGAAAGATTTAGCAGACTACTGGCAGGAACAGGTTAGGGAGAGTTTTGAGGAAGCGATTGTCTCCAGGCAACTTCTAAAAACCAGTCTTGCGTAGCGGGTTTGTCATTACCAATCTGAGAACATGCGCTACGAAGAATGGAAAGAGAGTGGATTGTTCGACTGGCTCGAGCTGGAGAAAACGGTGTCGCGGCGGCAAACGCCGCTGAGCCGTCTGGACGAGGCCATCGACTGGAAGCATCTGGCCGCTGTGGCGGAGAAACACCTCAACTACAAAGCGCAAAAGAAAGGGGGACGTCCTCCGAAAGATCCCGAGATGATGCTGCGCATGTGTGTTCTGCAGTCGTTGTACAATCTCAGCGACGAGGAAACGGAATGGCAGGCGACGGACCGGCTGAGTTTCCGGCAGTTCCTCGGATTGGGCGGAGCGGACCGGGTGCCGGACACGCGGACGCTTTGGCTGTTCAAGGAGCGGCCC
>JAAAOD010000101.1 GCA_009908535.1 Verrucomicrobiota bacterium | reverse complement strand
GCCGCCGACCAGCTTTTCGACCTCCTTTTGCGTGGCCATGGTGGTGTCCCCGGGGGTGGTCATGGCGAGGGCGCCGTGCGCAGCGCCGTACTCGACGGCCGCCTGCGGATCGCCTTTTTCAAGCAGGCCGAAAATGAAACCGGAGGCAAAGCTGTCCCCGCCACCGACGCGGTCCATGATTTCAAGGGCGGGATAATCGCGGCTCTGATGGAAGTTGCCGTCCATCCATGCGATGGCGCCCCAGTCATTCACGGTGGCCGTCTTCACCGCCCGCAAAGTGGTCGCCGTCGCTTTAAAGTTGGGAAACGCCTTCGTCGCGTTGGCGATCATTTTCTTAAAGCCCTCGATCGGCAGCTCGGAGAGATTCTCGTCCACGCCCTCGACTTCGAAACCGAGACAGGCGGTGAAATCCTCCTCGTTGCCGATCATGACATCGACGGATTTGGCGATCTCGCGGTTGACTTCCTGCGCTTTCCCGAGGCCCCCGATCGATTTCCAGAGGGAAGGCCGGTAATTCAGGTCGTAGCTGACGACCGTCCCGTGCTTTTGCGCGGCCTTGACCGCCTCGATGGTGACGTCGGCGGCACTCTCGCTGAGGGCGGCGTAGATTCCGCCGGTATGGAACCAGCGAGCCCCCTTGCGACCGAAGATCTCGTCCCAGTCAATGTCGCCCGGCTTGAGGGCGGAAGCGGCGGTGTTGCCGCGGTCGGGCACGCCGACCGCGCCGCGGATACCGAAGCCGCGCTCGGTGAAATTGAGGCCGTTGCGGACGGTCCGGCCGATTCCGTCGTAGTCCCGCCACTGGATAAAGCGGGTATCGACGCCGCCCTGCAGGATGAAATCCTCGACGAGGCGGCCGACTTCGTTGTCGGCGAAGGCGGTCACCACCGCCGTGCGGAGACCGAAACAACGGCGCAGGCCGCGGGTCACATTGTATTCCCCGCCGCCTTCCCATGCACGGAAGGAACGGGCGGTGCGGACTCTTCCCTCGCCGGGATCGAGACGCAGCATGATCTCCCCGAGGGAGACGCAATCATAGGCACACTCTTCTTTTGGTCGGATGTTCAAGCTCATTTGTGGGATGCTAGGTTGAGGTTTCTCAAGGGAGAAGCTAGAAGCGCGCTTTTGCGCGGAAGAAAAACCGTCACTCGGCGATGGGGAAGGCATCGGGATTCCATTGATCGGCCCCGCACTCTTCCGCCATTTCATTGAAGGCTTCGATTTCCTTCGCGGAAAAGAGCAGGCCGCCGTTGCGGTCCGAGCGTTTCGCCGCCTCGGCCTCGATCTGGCCGGGAAGGAGGCAGTTCTCGTTTCCGTGCCCGAGGATGTCCTCGAGGACGGCCTTCACGTTCGCGGCCTGGTCACGGCCTTTCGCGAAAGCGCCGCCGCTCATCGCCTCGGGATGGATGACCTGGAAGTAGAAGCAGGGCGTGTGCTTCTCGCCGTCCTCGGCCCAGCGGCTGCGCAGGGTCGGCAGGCTGCCCCCGATGAAGGCCGCCACCAGTTCGTTGATCAGACTGAGGCCGTAGCCCTTGTGCGCGCCGAAGGGAAGAAGGGAGACGGCCTTGGCAGCATCCGTGGTCGGATTCCCCTCCTTGTCGACGGCGGCGTTGGGAGGCAAAGGCTGGCCTTCGCGGGCGAACTGCTGTACCCGGCCCATGGCGACGACCGAAGTCGCCCAGTCGATGACGACAGGGAAGCCGACGGCCTCCGTGGTGGGAAAGGCCCAACTGTGCGGATTGGTACCAAGGGTCGGGTACTTGCCTTGGAACGGAACCACTTCGGTGAGGGCCGCCGTGCAGTTGGTGTAGGCCAGGTACCCGCGTTTGGCGGCCTCCATGACATAACCGCCGCCCCAGAGGTAGTGAAAGGCGTTGTCCACGCTCACCATACCGACTCCGTATTGGTCCGCCATGGCGATGCATTCCTCGATCGCCTCGTACGCCACGGCCTGACCGAGTTTCCGCCCCGCGTCCCAGACCTTGGAGGCCGCGAAGCGGCTCTCCTTTTTCTCCATCTTCGCGTTCGGGACGCAACCGCCCGCGCCGCTGCCGAACAGATGGTCGAGGTGCAGGGCCTTAAGGGCGTTGTGGGTGCGGATTCCGTGGCGCGTCGCATAGGAGGCGAAGCGCGCGGCCGCCCGGGCCTCCTCCCCGTTGTAGCCACGATGCCGATACGCGGCTTCCACCAGCCGGTTGTGGGTCTCCTCGGGGACGACACGGAATTGCTCCTTCACGGGTTGTCCCTGAGGATCCTTGTTCCGGGGGCGGTTGACCTGCGCGAGCGGCTCCTCGTCCTTCATCGCGAGAATGAGGTTCTTCACCGCCTTGGTGGCCTGGCGGACGACGCTTTCGTAGGTGCGGCTGCCGATGTGGGGGGTGACGAGGCAGTTCCCCGCCTGCAGAAGGGGATGGTCCGCCGGGGGCGGTTCCTCGTCGAGGACGTCCGTACCGTAGCCGCCGACTTTGCCGATCTTGAGGCCGTGCACCATGGCGTCGGTTTCCACCAGTTCCCCGCGGGCGCAATTGATGATGACCACTCCGTCCTTCATCATGCTCAGGCTCTGCAGGTTGATCATCCCCCGCGTCTCCTCGCTCAAGTTGGTGTGGAGGGAGAGGATGTCGCAGCTGCGGAAGAGGTCCTCCGGCGATGAAGCCCGTTCGACGTCGTGTTCGTCGGCGAAGGCCTCGTCCCAGAAAATGTCGTACGCGGCGACCTCGAGTCCGAAGGCCTTGGCGCGGAGAGCCACCTCCTTGCCGATGCGCCCAAGCCCGAGGATGCCGATGCGCTTGCCCATGATCTCGTGACCGACGAGGCGCTTCCATTCCCCTTTGCGGGTGTGGTCGACCTCCGCGACAAGGTTCTTGTAGAGGGCGAGCAGCAGGGTGAAACAGTGCTCCGCCACCGTGGTGTGATTGACGCCGGGCGTGAAACAGACCGGGAGCCCCATCTCCGTGGCCGCCTCCACGTCGATCTTGTCCACCCCGATCCCGTATTTGCTCAACACCTTCAGGCGGGGACGGGCCT
>JAAAOD010000038.1 GCA_009908535.1 Verrucomicrobiota bacterium | reverse complement strand
TGGGTCACCGTAAGCACGATTTTACGGGATTTCAATTCACGCAAAGAGGGATTCGGGATTGCACCGCGAACGCGGCCCTTATTCAAATCACCCGCATGAACCTCATTGCTCTTGGATTGCTGCTGCTGGCGGGCCTTTTCTTTTTCGGACCGCGCCTGCGCTGGTTGAAGGTCAGCAAAGCGTCCCGCCTGCTGGCCCGCGGTGCCCATCTGGTCGATGTGCGCTCGCGTCGCGAGTTCCGGGAGCACCGCATACCCGGTGCCGTCAACTGTCCGGTGGGCGAAGTCGGGCGCGAAGTGCGCAAGGAGCTGGGCGAGACGGAAAAGCCCCTGGTTCTTTTCTGCCAGAGCGGCGTGCGTTCCGCGGCGGCGGTGCGCCGGCTGCGACAACTGGGTTACGGGGAAGTTTACAACCTCGGAACGTACGCCCGGGCTCGCCGCGCCTTCGCCGAGGCCAGGGAGGACGAGGAAAGGGCGGCATGAGAGGTAGCCTCCTTCTTTTTGGACTGGCCATCGTTTCCGGGATGGCCGGAAATTCTGTCATGGCAGCGGATCGGTTGACGGGCGAATCCTTCGCCACGCGTAGTGAAGTTCTGGCGACAAATGGGATGGTCGCGACCAGCCAGCCCCTCGCCGTGCAGGCGGGCGTGCGTATCCTCCGTGAGGGCGGCAATGCCGTTGACGCCGCCATCGCGGTGAATGCCTGCCTCGGCCTCATGGAGCCGACCGGCTGTGGCATCGGCGGCGACCTCTTTGCCATCTATTACGAGGCGGAAACGGGCCAGCTGCACGGCCTCAACGCCAGCGGTCGCAGCGCCAGGGGCGCATCGCTGGCGGAACTGAAGGCGCGCCTCGCCGAACAGGACCTCGAGCGCATTCCGCATCTCGGCCCGCTGTCCGTTTCCGTCCCGGGCTGTGTCGACGGCTGGTTCATGCTGCACGCGCGTTTTGGCCAGCTGCCGATGGAACAGGTGCTCGCGCCGGCCATCGAGTATGCCGAAGGGGGCTTTCCGGTAAGCGAGTTGATCGCCTTCTACTGGCGCTTGAGCGTCCCGCGCCGCGCGGAGTTTCCCGGCTTTTCGGAGACCTTCACCGTCGACGGCGAACGCGCCCCGGCGGAGGGCGAAATCTGGCGCAATCCCGACCTCGCCGCCACCTACAAAACCCTCGCGGAGAAGGGACGGGATGCCTTTTACGAAGGGGACCTCGCCCGCCGCATGGCCTCCTTTCTCGAGGAAAACGGCAGTTTTCTGCGTTACGAGGACTTTCGCGACCACCGGTCGGAATGGGTCGAACCTGTCTCCATTGATTACCGCGGGACCGAGCTCTGGGAACTTCCGCCGAACGGACAGGGGATCGCCGCCCAGCAGATCCTCAACATCCTCGAAGGCTACGATATCGCCGCGATGGGAAGAACTTCCGCCGATTACGTCCACCATTTCGTGGAGGCGAAGAAGCGCGCCTTCGCCGACCGCGCCCGCCTCTACGGAGACCCGGCCTTCGCCGAGGTGCCCGTCGACCGGTTGTTGTCCGAGGACTATGCGGCGCGGTTGCGCGCCACCATCGACCCGCGCCGCGCGGCCCGCGAAGTGACGCCCGATCCTGAACGCCTGCGCAAGGGCGATACCGTCTATCTCGCCGCCGCCGATGCCGAGGGGAACATGATTTCCCTCATCCAAAGCAATTTCTGGGGTATGGGGTCCGGCCTTTGCCCGCCCGGCATGGGCTTTGGTTTCCAGAACCGCGGTACCTCCTTCAGCATGGATCCCGACCATCCCAATGGCTACGCGCCCGGGAAACGGCCCTTTCATACCATCATTCCGGCCTTCCTCACCCGCGGGGGGGAACCGCTCTGTGCCTTCGGGGTGATGGGCGGAGCCACCCAGCCGCAGGCCCACGCGCAGATCGTCGTCAACCTCGTCGACTTCGGTCTCAATCTGCAGGAAGCCGGTGATGCTCCTCGCATCGTCCATTCTGGCGATTCCGAGCCCACCGGCGAGCGAATGAGCGACGGCGGTTCCGTGGCCCTCGAGAGCGGTTTCCCGCTCGCGACCCTCCGCGAGTTGAAATTACGTGGCCACCGCATCGAATGGGATCTTGGCGGTTTCGGCGGCTACCAGGCCGTCTGGCGCGATCCCGAAACCGGCGTTTACCGCGGCGCCAGCGAAAGCCGCAAGGACGGGCAGGCCGCCGGCTACTGATTTTTCCGGAAGATTGGCATTGCTTCGCCCCGGGGCAGCTGCATGGATACTTATCGATTATGGATTCCCGGCCGGGCTGCGCACCGCCTGCGGGGAGCCTTTTGACCGGTGCGCACCTCGAATAAGTGTAGTTACAAAATGGATATATATGTCGGAAATCTGGCTTACGAGCTCCAGGAAGATGAGCTGAGCGAAGCCTTTGGCGCCTATGGCGTCGTTGAGTCCGCCCGCATCCTGCTCGACCGGGACACCGGTCGTTCCCGCGGGTTTGGATTTGTTAAAATGCCCAACCGGGAAGAGGGAGAGAGTGCCATTGAGGGACTTCAGGATCACGAATTGATGGGCCGGCCCCTGCGTGTGCGCGAAGCCGAACCCCGGCAGCCCCGCGAAGGCGGCGGCGGCGGGGGCGGCGGGTTCCGTCGCGGCGGTGGCGGCGATCGTCGCGGCGGTGGCGGCGGCGGCCGCGGTGGTTTCGACCGCCGCGGTGGCGGTGGCCGCCGGCAGGACCGCTACTGAACCATAGCACCCAACTCCTTTTCTTTCATCCCGCAGGGCTTGCCCCTGCGGGATTTTTTATCGCAAATTCAGCCTTCCTCGACCGCTCCCCCTCCTTCGTCGGGGCAGAACGGTTGCCCACAAAGCAATAGCGTCCCGGAGAGGCGTCAGAGGAATTGGATTGGACCCTCCTCGGAAACGGGGTTCTTGCCGCAAGGGTAGAACTTCCCTACACCGAAAGCATGGACCAGATCGGAATCGGATACATTGGCGCGGGCGGAAACACGAAATTGCGGCATTTGCCGGGATTTGCCGAGATCGAGGGCGTGCGGAACGTCG
>JAAAOD010000249.1 GCA_009908535.1 Verrucomicrobiota bacterium | reverse complement strand
TCAGCCTCCTCCTGCAGGAGTTTATAATAGTCGTCATGCACTATATCGCGAGCGGAACCTTGCTGTTCAAACACCAGCACCGGGCTTTCCCCGTCATTCATGAAGCAGGTGCAGCTGTCGACGCGGTGGCTGAAATCGTTGAGCAGATGGCAAAGGCTACGCGAAAAGCGCCGCTCAATATCCGCCACCGGAATGTTGTGCCCGCCGTGAGCAACCCGCTCGGCCACCCGCAACCTGGACATCTCCACACTCGGCAGCGCCAGATAGATCAGCAGCACCCGCCAGCCGTCGGCACAAAGCCGTTCCACCAGTCGCAGGTAGCTACGTCCGGCAAGGGTGGTTTCAAAGGCAAAGTCTTCACGGACTGAAATGCGTTCTTCGATTTCGTGCAGAAAGAGACGGCTCGCGGCCATCAGTTCCCGCTCCGGGGCCAGAGGCGAGAGCCCGGCAGCGATCAGATCGGCATTGATGAAATGAGTGCAGCCCGCCACCTCGGGCAGGTATTCGAGGGCAAAGGTCGTCTTCCCTGCGCCGTTGGGTCCGGCGATGATCCAACAGGTTGGGTCGGCTTTGTTCTTCCGTTGCTCGCTCATGCCTCCTTCATAGATACCTTTCCTCACTGCCTTTTTCCGGTACGGCGTCCCTGCCCACCAGGAAAGAAACTGAATGGATGCAGCGACTGCAGCAAGGTGGAAAAGCCGAGAGCCGGGCGCTCTTTGAAAGCTACGTTACCGAGAATTCGATTACGAACACGACTCATACCGAACAGCGGCTTGAGCCTCCAGCCTGACAACCCATGTCATCTGCCACTTCGTCACATCAAGATCTCATGGACGGGCGGGGTCGTGTCCTCGACAACGTCTTCGTTGAGGTTTCTGGCGGACCCTTAATACGAGGCAGTCTACCGGCGGGAATACCCTAGAATCGCCGACTACATCGAAATCCACAATACCCGCCGTCCGCATTCCTCGCTTAACGACCGCACCTCGGCCTGGGTCCACGCCGAGGTCCTCTTCCGGGAGGCCGCATGATCCACCTCCTGACAGCCTCAATGGCCCTTACCTCCGACGAGCTTACTATGCCCATTTTCGGGAAGGGCCATAAAGGCCTCCCATCACGCCGCTTTCCTATACAACTCTTAACTGCCAACTGTCCAACCAATCGGGACCACCTCAAATAGCTTGACCCGCGGCGCGGAAAAAATTCTCTGATATTCAGTCTCTTCCGATTTCGCTCTCTCTCAACAAAAGGCCTTGTCATGCACTGCCGCTTCCCTCAGACGAAGCGTCCTCGTGTCGCCGCCCGCTTCACAACCGCCACCCGCCTGCTGGGCTTCCTTCTTACCGGCGCGCTGACGACTCTTTCAACCTCCGCCCAGTCATGGGACGGCCAGATGCCCGCGCTATTCAAGCAGGCCGCCGAAACGGCCAAAAAGCAGGCCGTCCAGCGGGCTTACGCCGACCAGTTGCTCGATATTGCAAAGCGGGTCGACCGGCTCTCGAGGACGCTTGACCGTGGGGAAAGCCTGCGTGGCGTCGACCTGGTCATGCTGCTGAATGCGTCGGAACCGCTGGATCTGGCTAACCTCGCGCTGATGGACAAGTTCGCGGCTGTCGCAGACGAGCTTCCTGCGGGACCAGACGGGGACCTTTTTCTGGAACGCCACCGGCGCGCCGTCGCCTCCCACGAGGCCGCCCATGAGGCCCTGATCGTGTTGCTGGGAAACCTGCAGACAGCTTCCGACAAGGGAGAGCAACTGGAACCGGCCATTGCGCTCTTGCGAGATCATTTCCGGGAAAACCCGGTTGAGATCCCGGCTTTCCACTCCTCGGATAGCCCGCAGTGGGGCATCGAGCCGATCCGCCAGGAAGTGGTGGAGATGAGTGAGCTCGCCATACCGTTGGGCGCCGCCGCGCCGGCCTCGACCGCCCTCGCCCCGCCGAATCCGGACGACCTCGCGCAGACCCAAGAAATTGAATTTACCGCCGAAATCGTCGCCCTTGCCGCCCTGCTGAACAACGACCCCCTGGAGATGTTCCAGTGGGTGCGCGACAACATCGACTTTACGCCCTACCGGGGCAGCCGCCGCGGGGCCGCCGAGACCTTGCGCCTGCGCGCGGGCAATGACATGGACACCGCTTCCCTACTCATCGCGCTCCTGCGCACCAGCGGCTTCCACGCCCGCTACCATTCGGCCACGGTCGACATCGATCCGGACACGGCGATGAACTGGCTCGGGGTGGAGGATCCCAACCAGGCGGGTGCCCTGCTCACGACCTCGGGAATGGACGGCGTGACGATCAACGACGGCCAGGGCGGGGTCGCGGCCCTGCGCTGCACGCGGTTCTGGGTGGAAGCCTACCTGCCGTACACCGACTACCGCGGCGCGGCCGGGGCGACCGGGGATTTCATGTGGATTCCCCTCGATCCCGCATGGAAGGCATACACCAATGACTTCGGCGAGGATGTCCTGACCAGCATGGGCTTTGATGCCGAGAGCTTCGTCGACAATTATGTGACCACCGTCCGCCCGGAAACCATCCTCGAGCTGCTGGAGGACGACATCACCGCCTGGCTCGCAACCAACCAGCCGGATACCACTTTCGACGACGTTTGCCACGAGCGCGCCATCAACCCCGTCTCCCTGAGCTGGCTCCCATCTAGCCTGCCTTATGCCATCGTGTCCGAGGGCAGCGTCTACGACGAGGTCCCGGCCGACGAGCGCTACACCATCCGGTTCTACATTTATGGCGAAGGCTCGATCCTCGACCACACGCTCAACCTGGTCGAGATGGCCGGCAAGCAGGTCACCCTTTCCTACATAGGGGAAACGACGGCTGACCAGAACGCCATCAACGCCAACGGGGGCATCCTCGGCTTACCGAATCCCTACCTTGTATATGTGAAGCCGCAGCTCCGGGTCGACGGCTGCATTGTGGCCACCGGCACCGGAGGCACCATGGTCGGCCGGACCCAGAATTCGGAGATCTACTTTACCGCGCCCGGCGAAGTGGCGGAATCCATTTCCAACACCATTCTCGCCGGAAC
>JAAAOD010000037.1 GCA_009908535.1 Verrucomicrobiota bacterium | reverse complement strand
GATTTTTTCTGGCTCTACCGACGCGACCTGCGGACGGGCGACATCATTGTGGCCGGCAGGGCCGCGAACGGCAACGTGCCCGCGGGTAACATGACCACCCCCTCTGCCTCCACCAGCGGTGACCGGATCCTTTTCGCCGGGGCCTTCATCAGCGGCAGCGGCCTCGTTCCCGGCTACATCAACGCCTTCGGAAGCGACCTCTACTGGAAGGACCTCCGCAGCGGAAAGGTCATCCACGTCACCGCCACGGAAGGCAGCGCGAATCCCGACGGCTTCATCGAAGGTCCCAGCCTTTCCCCGGACGGCCTTCATGCCGCCTTTGCCTCCACGGCGCAGAACCTTGTCGTTCCCGACGATGACAACTTCTTCGATATCTACTCCGCGCGCATCCTTCCGGACCGGGACAGCGTCGACATGACGTTGGCCAGCGTCGGCCCCGACCCGTCGCGGAATGTCGACTACACGAGCGGCCCCTTCGCCGCGAACGAGTATTTGGTTTTCACGACGATGCAATGGGAGGAAATGCTCGGGGAAGCGGACGCGCAGAATTCCGCGCGCCACGGCGTCGCCGTTGGAACGTTTCCACCGCCCCCGCCGGACAACGGGGCGGAGATCGCCGTCCTTGAGGACGAAACAGTCGGCTTCATGCCGGTGGCTCTTTCCGCCGACGGCACCCGCGCCCTCATCATCGAGCGGGATCTGGGTTACCAGCGCTGGGAAATCGGGGGCCCGCTCACCGTCCTCGAGGGGACCGGGGGCGTCAGCAGAAACACCCGTGACGCCCATGCCAATGCCGACCTCACCGCCATGGTCGGCCGGCGCTTCGGCAACGACGGCGAAGAGATCGTCCACTACATGGACGGCATAGGCGCGACTGTCCTGCCCGCCGCGCCCGGCCATGGGGACGCCCGCATCGAGCTGCATGCGGTCCTCGCCGACGGTTCCGTCCTTCTCCAGTACCGCGCCCGCAATCCCGAAACTGATGAATTCCAGTACTACACCTATCAGTGGTCGCCCGACGGCAACTGGACCGACCTGACCGATGTCTTCGGCGCGGCCCAGATCGGGGATGCCTCCCCGGGCGGCGCCGTCGGCGAGCCCGTCCGCCCTACGTGGGACACTCCACGCGACCGCCTCTTTCGCTGGACCCCCGGCAGCGGGTACGAGGAGCTTTCCCTGCCCGGGGGAAGGTTGATCGCGGGCAACCCCTTCGGCCTTAACAAGGCCGGTAGCGTCTTCTTCATCCGTATGCAGATTACGGATACCTTCCAGAATGTGCTCTATCGGTGGAAGGAAGGCACCGGTTTTACCATCGTCGCCAATGACGACGCCTTCGACGGTTTCTCCTACGGCGCGACCAACGCCAGCGGGACGCTCTCCGCTCTCGAAACCACCTTCTGGGACGCCGGGCGCGGCGCGCGCGTCCTCACGGATGAACTCCTCGCCAACGGGGCCGACCCGGAAGCCTTCACCGTTGGAAGCATCGACCAGATCGCCGATGTCGCGGTCGTCGACGGCAAGACCCTCTTTTTCGGACGTATGCGCACCTTTGATTTCCAGCACACGCACTTTGTCGCCACCCTCCCCTATGTTCCCACCGACGGCCGCCGCTGGGGACCTTTTTCCGTGGACAGTCGTGGTTTTGCCGATACGGGCGACTGGTTCGGTTTCGTCTGGGTCGGCGGCGACAGCGGCCTCGTCTGGAGCTACGCCATCAGCGAATGGATCTTCCTGCCCGGCGCCAACATTACTGACCAGGGCGCGTGGGGCTTCCTCAACCGGCCCGCCCCGCCCGCGCCCGCCGACGGCGCCAACGGCCGCTGGCTCGAATTCCCCCTCGACGACAATTACTTTGCCGATACGGGCGATTGGATGGGCTACGTCTGGCGATCCCCGCAGCAACCCGCCTACGTCTGGAGCTTCGCCATGTCCACCTTCCTCTTCCTCCCCGAGGAAAACGTCGGCCCCAACGGCGGCTGGGGGTATCTTAGTCGGTAAACAATGTCGTCTACGGGGTCAGACCTTGGATGTTGGTATACACCAAAATCCAAGGTCTGACCCCTTCCCCGATTTATCTGCGGCGGAACCGCCGGGAGACGCCCACCAGCAGAAAGGCACCCAGCCCGAACGCAAGGGCGAAGTGCGCGGGTTCGGGGACCGGCGTTGTCACGACATTAAAAAACGCGTCGGTTTCCTGCGCTCCGGGAACATCGTTCCACTGGTCACCCGATAGGTAAAGGGCGCGTCCCCCGGGATACGGGTCGTCCATGATGGATACACTCGCAAGTGACCAGTCATTGAGCAGCGCGAAATACTGCGTACCGACATCCAGAATCGCACCGGCCCCGTCAAACGTGTGGGTCACCTCGGTTCCGCTTTCGGTGACTCCCGTATTCTGAAAAAGAAAGCCCGGCGGCGGGGTTCCTTGCGGCGGACCGGGCCGGAAGTCGTAGATCGAGAGCGTACGCGCCGAGGTTATCCCCGTCGGCACCCCTGCCTCGTGGTAAAACGTTATGCTGTCCAACCGCGCCTGCGTCCGTCCCTCAAGGGAACCCGTTCCGTCTCCCTGCTCGTCAAGGGTGAAGGAGAAGCCGCGGAATGAGGAGATTTGCGTCGGCGTGAAGATATCACTCGCCGGCCGGTAGCTGACGGTGTATTGAGCGGTGGCCCACCCTGAGGAGACAAGGAAAAGGGCCAAGGGCAACCAATAAGTGCCAGAAAATCGAGAAGGAAATAATCTCAGCAGTCTGACCATATAATTTCGATTAATAAGGTCCATAAGTTTGTCAAGAACCCGCCGATGGATTTTCAAAAATCCAGCCGATAAAAACCGGTTTCAGCCCTCGGACCGCCTTTGTCCGACCCCTTCGCTGCTTCCTGAAGCCGGATCCAGCCGCATCGGAACTTTCGATGGACAGGCCCGGAGTAAACCACTTGCTTCATACGAATGTCCATGACCCCGCACCGTCCGCGTCGGCCGAAGCGCCGTTCACCGGCCACCCTGCCACTGATCGGCTGGCGGGAATGGGCGGCCCTGCCGGAATTCGAGG
>JAAAOD010000010.1 GCA_009908535.1 Verrucomicrobiota bacterium | reverse complement strand
CGCACCTTCAAGCTGCCGGATCCGAAGGTCGAGCCCAACGCCTACTGGCTCTATGGCCCACCGGCCGACCGCAAGCTTCTCATCCTCTGGGGTACGGAATGGAAGGAAGGCTCCAGCCTGCCCCTCTGTCCCATTTCCAGCCGCTACCCGGCCGGCTCCACTTTGCTCGACCGCCTGCGCGAGATGCGCATGTCCTGGGAAGACAAGCAGAAGGAAACCATCGCCCTCCTCCACAAGCGCCAACATCCCCTCGCCGCCTTCTTCGCCAGCCCGATTCTCAATAAAAAGGGCGAAGTGGAAGCCTACCAGACCGCCTCCGGCAAGGTTCCCGCCGCCAGGGTGAAGCCCTTCCAGCGCATCTGGCCGGGCGCCCTCAAGTCGGAAAATGAATACGGGGCCGCCACCACCGAGGACACCCTCCTCGCCAAGCTGGGCCTCATGGTCAAGCCGGTGAAAACCTACCTGCTTGCCGGGATTGCGGCGGCCGCCGTCCTCATCCTTACCGCCTTGCTTTCATGGCTGTTCTGGGTCGACGGGACCGGCCCCGAGATCGAATCCGTGGTCAGCGAGAACGATTTCTCCAACGTAACCGTCATCTTTTCCGAGGCGATCGATCCCGCTTCGATCCGCATGGAGGTCCCCGGCGACGATCCCGCCGCCAAACCCTCTTTTATCATCGTCGACGCCGCCGATGGTTCCCAGGTCCCGATCCTCTCCGCCTCGGTGGACGAGGCGGATCCCTCCGGTGCCTCCGTAAAGCTGGAGGTGGAGGAGCTGGAGGATGGTCGGGAGTACCGACTGATTGCCTACAACATCGAGGATCGCTCCATCAAATCCAATGCTATCGAGGCGGGTGAGGAAACGATCTTTCAGCCGCTCGATACCGAGCCTCCGGAAAAGCCCATGCTCTCCGCCCACCCGACCGACAGCCGGAAGCTGGTTCTTCTCTTCAATGAACCCGTGGAGAAGCGTTCCGCGCAGGATCGCGACAATTATCTTTTCCCGAACGACGATTACCGCGTATCCAGCGTCCGCCTGCAGGAGGACGGCAAGACCGTCGAGGTGACGGCCGACCGCACCGATCGTTCCTCCCCCGACCGCGGTTTCAAGGATGGCGGGATCTATTCCCTTACCGTATCGGGAATCAGTGATACCAGCTACAACGGCAATATCGCCGCCGAACCCTACGTCTTTGAGAACTTCGCCTACATCGACCGGGTCGCGCCGGTACTGGAATCCGTCCGCCCGATCGACCAGTTCGACCTCGAGGTCACCTTCAACGAGGCGGTCACGCCGGAAACGGCCCTCAAGGTGGAAAACTACACCCTCCTCAGCAGCGAGGGCGAAGCCGCGGAGATCATCGGCGTCACCCCCGCCGAGGAGAGCCGCCGCGTCTTGCTGCAGACCTCCGGCCTTCGCAACGGGATCGAGTACATTCTCGAAGCCTCCAGCCTTCAGGATACCTCCGGGCAGGGAAATGTCGCCGATCTCATGGAGTCGGAGCCCTTCTTCTTTACCGGGCGCGAGGATCAGGATCCGCCCGTCGTGAAGCGGATCCGCCTGCGCGAAGCCCGCGGCGAAATTTCCATTGAATGGGCGGAACCGGTCCGGCCCGGAACGGCGACGGATCCAGCCAACTACGCCTTTGTCAACGCGCCGGGCCTCAGCGTGGTCAACGTTTACAAACAGAACCCGGAGAACACCATTTTCTCCCTCGTTCTCAATACCGCGGCAGAGAAGCACCGCGAATACCGCCTGCGGATCGACGGCGTCGCCGACCGCATCGGCAACCCCACGGAGGGCTACCAGACCCCGATGTTCCGGAGCGCTTTTGTCATTCTCGCCCGCGATCTGCGCATCCAGGAAGTAAAACCGGTTTCCTCCACGGAGCTGGTCGTCACCCTGAACGAGCCCCTCCTCAACCACCAGAACCGGGCCAGCGACCAGTCCTACTTCACCGTGCAGCCGCTACGCCCCGATGCCGACCCGCTCCTCATTGAATCCATCGCCATCGATGCCGAGAATCCGGCGATCCTGCGTTGCCAGTTGGATCCCGAATCGCCGTTGACGCGCGGTCAGTACGAATTCCGCATCGAGCCGGGCATGCGCATCGAGGGGAATCCCACCAAGGACCAGATTGCGGTCGAACAGCAATTCGCGGTAGAATAGGAGGCGGTTCCTTCCGTTCGACATTGACGGAAGGTTTGTTCAAGCTGCCGTCATGCTGCATCGAATTCTACCTGTTGTCGGCCTCCTCATCGCCTTCTTTCTCCTCGGTTACTTCGGTTACCGGGAAGTCACGGATCCGCTCCTCTTTGCGCGCGAAGAACCGGAGGCCGAAGCGGAGCCACCTCCGCCGCCGGAGCCACAGCCCGAGCAGCCCGAGCAGCCCGAGGTGCCGCCTGAAGAGGCCTCCGCGCTGCAATCGGAGTTGGAAAACAAGCTTCGCGAAGCCCAGGGGGTCCTCGCCAGAAACATGGAAACCCGTCTTCTCGAACGCATCGAAGAGTTGCAAACCGACCGTGAAGAGCGCGCCGAAGCCGTGGCCGCCGTACGGGATACGGTCCTTTCCACCCTCGATGCGTTTGCCGCCGACACCGGCCGCGCCGTCGAGGCCCTCGCCGATACCATCGACGGTGTTCAACAGACCCGCACGGAACTCGCACGGGCCGACGAGGAAATGCAGGGAGCCCGCGAGGACTGGCAGGGCCTCTTCGACGATGTCGCGGAGATCCGCCAGTTCTCGGCCGATGCCCTCAATGAGCAGAATTACCGCTTTGAAACCTACGAGGTCGGCAACCAGGAGACGCTCTCCGCGATCACCCGAAGCCTGAAGGAGGAGTACGATATCGCTGAAGCGGATCTCGGCCGCCTGCTCGCGATGTTCAATGACCTGACTTTCCGCACCGTCCAGGCCGCCGGGAAACGTCCCGCCTTCAAAGTGGTCGCCAACGAAACCCTGCGCGTGCCCATTCCCCGCTCCGCCGGGGCCATCCTCGAGGACTGGGAGGTTCCCGAACAACTCATGGTCCAGATGACCCGCATCGAGCGCACCCGCGAACGGCATGCC
>JAAAOD010000077.1 GCA_009908535.1 Verrucomicrobiota bacterium | reverse complement strand
GTCCGAACAGCGTCCGGGCCGGCTGTTTTTTGTTGCGGACAACCACTACATCCTTGCAGGAGCCCACCCGGATTACGACCGCCGATGGTTCCGCAACCTCTCGCCCCCGCAAGCGCGCACCTTGAGGGAAAAGGAGGTCGTCGCCCCGATCGAGAGCCGGTCCTTCCGCTGGCATTGCGGCTGCAGCCACCGGAAGATTCTCGACATCCTCTCCTCCCCGATGCGCGCGGACGCGGAGGCACTCTTCGGCGGGGAGGAAAGGATACAGGTGAACTGCCCGCGCTGCGCGGCGAAGTACACCGTTACCCGCGAGGCCATGGAAGCCCGGATTGCGGAAAAAGAGGCCTGACCGTCCCTACCTGAATTCAGGCGGCCTCCCCCCTTAAAATCTGGCAGGCGGCGCGGTTGCAGACGAGGCGCCCGTCAGGAGAGGCTGTGGGCGTCATGAAAATTCCCTACATTTCCAAAACAACTTCCACCCGCGGCCTCGCCACCGTTCTCCTCGCTGCGCCGCTTCTTCCCGCCTCCGCCGCCATCCTGCTGCAGGAGGGATTCGAAACCGACGGCGAGGATGTCCGTTACACTGTCACCGATAGGTTCAGCGATGGCGACGCCGACTACTTCATCCGCACCGATGGCGCCGCCGGGGCGTGGAACCTTCCTGCCTACAGCGGCTATACGGGCAACTGGTTCTGGGCCGCGGAGGACACCATCACCGACAACAATCCCTCCGGCCTCACCTATATCGATTTCACGGGGGTGCCGGTCAGCGGCGTCGATGCCGTCCGCCTGTCCCTCCAGGTAGGCGCGGGGTCCGTTGACAAATACGACGCGGTCGACGACTTCCTCGACGTCCTCTACCGGGTGGATGGCGGACCGTGGACACCGGCCCTCTCCTTTCAGAACGACGGGAGCCGGTTCAACACCCACCTTGCCCCGGACCTTGATCTGGACGGCATCGGGGAGGGGCCGCCGCTGAGCCTCACCCTCGACACCTTCACGAGCCCGGACCTTCCGGTTGCCGGATCCTTCATGGACCTCCGTATTGATGCTGTCATGACAAGCGGTGGCGAGTCGGTGGCCTTCGACAACCTGCAGGTGGCGACGGTCCCTGAACCGGCCTTTGCCTCCCTTTTGATCGCCTTGCTGGGCGCGGCGGTCCTCCCGCTGCGCCGGACCCTTTCTTCCCGCAAGGAAGAAGCCTGAACAGAGCCGAGCCTAACACGTATCCCCGATACAAGAGCCCGTCGTTCCGCTTCCCGGACGGCGGGCTCTCCATTTTTCAGACGGCGGCCGTTTCCTCCACGCCGAGGAGTTTCCCTTCCATGTAACCGTCGCGGGCCCGCCCGAGGCGGACCGTGGCAAGGCGGTTGCGGAGGTCGTCGCTGCCCCGCGGAATCCGTACACGAATGTAATTCCCGGTATAGCCGGGAAAATGATCCGCCTTCGGATCCTCAAGGAGGACCTCGGCGACGCTCCCGCGTTCGGCCTCCAAGAAGGTCCGATAACGCCTGGCGCTGAGCTCGCGCAATTCCGCCACCCGGCGGGCCTTTTCCGCCTCCGGCACCTCCGGATCCTTCCGCTTGTCGGAGAGCGTGCCTTCCCTCCGCGAATAAGGGAAGACATGCCCGTAGGCAAAGGGAAGGTCGAGGAGGGCCGAACGGGTGGCCGCAAAATCCTCCCCCGATTCGCCAGGAAACCCGACGAGGAGGTCGGTGCCTAAGGATAGGCCGGGGACACGCCGCACGGCCTCGGCGACGAATTCCCGGTAATGATCCATCCGATACAGGCGGCGCATTTTCTCAAGGATCCGGTCGGATCCCGATTGCAGGGGAAGATGCAGCAGCGGTTGCAGCACGTGCGCCGGATCCGCCATGCGGTCGAGCAAAGCAAAATCCACGGTCGTCGGCTCGATGCTGGCGATGCGCAGCCGTCGGATTCCGGGGATTTCCGCGACAGCATCGACAAGGTCCGTCAGGGAGCGCCCGGCTTGCTCGTAGGTGCCGACGTTCACCCCGGTGAGAACCAGTTCGCGGATGCCGCGCCGGACGGCCGCCCGCGCCTCCGCCACGGCGTTCGCGAACAAGCGTGGCCGGGAAGGTCCGCGGGCGAAGGGGATGCAGCAGAAACTGCAGAGGAAATCACAGCCATCCTGGATCTTCAGGTTAGCGCGCTTGTCGTAGGGAAGCTCCTCGACAAAGGGCTGCACGAATTCCTTCCGGTCGATCCGGTCCCGCACGACGAGAGGGGCGTCGCGCTTGCCGTCGGCAAGATGGTCGAGGACGCCGAATTTGTTGTGATTGCCGATGATGAGGTCGACGCCGCCGATGGCGGCATGATCCCCGCTCCGCAGTTGGGCGGAGCAACCGATCACGGCAGTGAAGGCCTCGGGATTGGTGCGGATGAACTGCCGAACCGCCTTACGGCTTTTGGCATCGGCCTCGCTGGTCACCGTGCAGGTATTGATGATCCCGACCTCGGCTTTACCGCCAAAGGGGACGATCCGGTAGCCGCGGTGCCGGAGCTGGTCGCGGAGGGCCTGCGATTCGGCCTCGTTGAGGCGGCAGCCGATGGTATGGACCATCGCCCTTGGGGATTTGTCGCCCGCAGCCTCCGCCTTCATGAAATCGGGGTATCAGGAAAGCAGTGGCATCGACAAGCCGTCTTTTTGGGTTTCAATGATAAGGTTCTTCGGAACCATGAAAGCAACTCCCGCCGATTTTTTCGCCGACGACGCCCTTGAATGCGCGCGCGCCCTCATCGGGGCGGAACTGGCCTTCGGCGCGTGCGCGGGGGAAATCGTCGAAACGGAGGCCTACCTCGGGGAGGGAGATCCCGCCTGTCACACCTTTGTCCGCGCCAAAGCGCGGACCTTTGTCGCGGAAAATCCGGTCGGAACGGCGTATGTCTATCTCAATTACGGGGTCCATTACCTGCTGAATTTCCTCACCGGCCCGGAGGCGGTGCACGGTTTCGTTCTCATTCGCGCCCTGCGGCCGACAGCAGGCCTTTCCACGATGCATCGCCGGCGTAAGCGGCCCCATCCCCGCGAATTGTGTTCGGGCCCCGGAAAACTGACGGCAG
>JAAAOD010000245.1 GCA_009908535.1 Verrucomicrobiota bacterium | reverse complement strand
GGGGATCTCCCGAGATGGCCTGGGTGATCGGCAGGACGGCGAGGATGGCGAGGGTCGCCACCATGGAAGCCAGGACCACCCGCAGGATCATTGTCCCGCGGGACTTCGGCACCTGGTAACCGACCAGCCTGTTACGCTCCAAGCCCATCAGCCCTCGTCGGTGGAAATATTCACGGATGTGGCGCCCGCCAGTTTGGCCTCGTCGATCACGCGGACGAGAATACGCGTCGGGACACTCTCGTCGGCCTGGATGATGACCGGCATGTTCGGCTCCTCCTGTACGAGTCGTTTGACCAGCCCGCGCACCCCGTTCAGCCCGACTTCGCGACCACCGTAGACGACGTTGTTATTCGCTGTAATGGCGATGAGAATACTGTTCTTCTCCAACTGGATCTGGGAAGCGGCCTGCGGCTTCGTCACCTCCACGCCGGTCTCCTCGACGAAGACCGTGGTCACGATGAAGAAGATCAACAGGATGAAGACCATGTCGATGAGCGGAGAGATGTTGATGTCTTCCGACTTGCCTTGGGCTGAGGAAAATACGCGGCGTCGTTTCATGCGGCATCCCCGGTACGGGTGGTTTTCTTTTCGTAAAGCTGGACGGTGAGGGCTTCCATGGTGGTCAGGCAGGACTCCATTTCGTTCCGACGTTTCTGGATGACGGTCGCCATTACGTAGGCGGGAATGGCGATGATGAGGCCGGTCTGGGTCGTGATCAGGGCCTCGGAAATGCCGGCCGCGATCTGGTCCACGGTGCTGCCGCCGGTGCTGACGGCGAGGCCGCTGAAGGTCGTCAGCATGCCCATGACCGTGCCGAGCAGGCCCATCAGGGGTGCGGTGGTGACCAGCGTAAGGAGAAAGGAACGCTTCGTGTCGATGTCGGCAAGATAGGAACTGATCACTTCGGCGTAGCGCTCCTTGGCCTCGGTGGGGGTTTTGACTTCCGGACTCTGCGTGTAATCAAGAACGTTGCGCAATTCACCGCTGGCGAGGATGGGATTGAAAATGTATTCCAGCAGCCGCTCCCGCTTCACCTTGTAGAACTGGTGCTCCCGAAAATAAAAGAGCAAACGGAAGGCCGTATAGTAAATCGCCAACGCCAGCGCGGTCAGGGGAACCATCAGCATGCCCCCATCGGCGAGGATGGTGACGAAGGCGGTTTGAAAATCCTCCCACATGGAGTACAGCGGATACGCGTTAATTCTTGCGCGTGAGTCCGTTCACGAAGGCGACCGCCATGCGTTCCATGTTGGACATGACGCCCTGGGCGCGTCGGTTCAACAAGGCGTGCATGATGAGGGAGGGAATGGCGACGATGAGACCGAACTCGGTGGTCACGAGCGCTTCGGAAATCCCGCTCGAAAGCTGCTTGGCATCACCGGTCCCGAAAATGGTGATCAGTTTGAAGGTATTGATCATCCCGGTCACGGTGCCCAAGAGTCCCATCAGGGGCGCCGTCGCCGCCGTCACGGCGATGAAGGGCAGCATGCGCTCGAGGCGCGGCTGCACTTCGAGCATGCGCTCGTACATGACCTCCTCGATGAGTTCTTTGCTTTCCTCGCTGTGTTCGACGGCATCGACGAGCATGGAGCGGGCGGGTCCGCGCACCTTCTTGGCAAGCTCCATCGCCTTGTCGCGGTTGCCTTCATTCAGTTCCTTGAGGATATCGTGGAGGACCCCCGGTTGGGGCATCTTCACGCTGTAGATTTCGAAGACCTTGAAGAGGGCGGTCGCCGTGGCGAGGAAGGCGAAAAAGAGAATGGGCCAGATCCAGATGCCGCCTTTCTGAATATGTTCCCAGAGGGTGTCCTCCTGGGAAGCGATGGCGAGCGCGCTGCCGAGGGTCGGGTCGATCGGAAGAGCGCCCTCCCCGCTTGCAATCACCCCTTTGATGAGGGCGTCCATTTCGGGACCGATGGGTTCGACGGGCGGCAGCATGCCCGCGTCGAGGGAAATTCCGGCGGCCTCGGAAGCCTCACTGCTGAAATATTCCGTGGGGCCGAGGACGAGGAATTGCCCGCCCTCCACTTCGCCGTTTTCGACGACCGCCTGTCCTTCGAAAATCTGTCCGCCCAGCAGGCCCTCGAAACGGTCGATCGCGGTCTGCAGGATGAAGATTTGGTCGACCAGACGCAGGCCCTTTCCAAGATCCTCGTCGACGAGGGGCGCGTCCGCCGCTTTGCGAAAGGCGGCGACCTCCTCCTCGTACAACTGCTGTTCGGGAAGGGCGAGGTCGCGCTCGAATCGCTCCCCGAAATCGGCGACGAGGTTGGCGACGTAATCCAGCTGTTCTTCCCGCTTCGTGACGCGCTCCTCGAGGGCGTTGAGGTCCACCGAGCTGTTGTCCTTGATGCGCTGGGCCCGCTGGGCTTCCCGCCGCTTTTCGCGGAGTTCGGCCTTCAGGTCGTTGAGTTCTTTGGCGAGGGGGATCTTTTCTTCTTTGATCCGTTCCTGCACCTCGGCGTATCGCTCGAGGGCGTCTTGCAGATCGGCTTCCGCGCTTTGCCGGGCTTCCTCGAGAGACTGCCCGGAAACGGGGGGGAGCGCGCATAGCAGGAGAAGGAGGAATCGGGAAAAACCTTTCACAATCAGTCTTTCTTTAAGGTTAAATCTGGGATTGAGGAACGTGCGTTCAGTTCACCTCAACGGGTAACTCCACATAGCGCGCCTGCAGGGTGCCGCGGTAGATTTCCATGAAATCGCGAACGGGTTGGATAAGGGTTGTGTCGTCTTCCCATGACCACCCCTCCGGAGTGAACACGGCCCGCCCGGCATGTTCGTTGGCCTGGTCGACATAATAGGCCGCCCCAAGTCCGAAAAAGATTTTCTCGGTCTGGATGGCGCGGCCCTCTTCGAATTCACGGAATCCTTCCACGACGGTGACCGCCTGATTGAATTTCTGGACCTGTGTGAGAATCCCGATCACGGGCTGTATCCGCTGACCGATGGCCAGTTTGGATTCCTCCGGGTCCTCCGGAAGACTGTTGAAAAGGGGGCGGAGTTCCTCCTGCAGCGGAAGGGGGAGCAACGGGCTCAATGCCTTCAATTGTCCTTCGGTCGCGACAATACCCGCAAGGACGTCCTTCTCGACCTCCTTCACGGCCTCATTCTGCTCGGTCAACTCGGCGCGACGGACCTCGGCGGCGCTGGTGTCCTCTTCCGCCTCCTCGATGATCTGCTCGAGGTTTTGAATCTCCTCCTTGTAGACCTTGATCAGGTTTCGCATCGAAGCCTTGTTGGCTTCCCACTCGTTTTCAACCTCGGTGATTTTGCGCTCCGTTTCCACCCATTGCTCGAGGGTGGACACGGTTTCGTCGAGGGTCGGGGCGGCGAAGAGAGAGGTCCAGCCTCCCAGAAGGCCACAAAGGAGGAATGCGGCGCATTTGCGGTGCGGGGGAGCCATCATGTGCATTATCTATTGGGTCCTGACGTACGTGGAAACGGAGCAGACTTTTGCTCGACAGGCCCCTTGTCAAGCGGATCCCGTGCCAAAGCCGGGCCATGGCAAAAGGTGAGCCAAGGGGGCCGGGATCGGGGGCCGGAAGCCGATGTCAAAAGAGGAGGTCGGCGCCGAGACGGATCCAGAGAGGCATGGTGACGACGCAGGCGGCGGTGGTGACAAGGACGATCTCGATGGCCACCCGCGGGGAGCCCCCGTAGTGCCGGGCGAGGACGATGGGAAAGATGCCCGCGGGCATGGCGGCCTGGATGAGGATGACCTGCCGGAGTTCCGGGGAGAGGCCGGGAAGCGACATTCCGGCCAACAAAAAGAGCGCCGGCAGCAATCCCAACCGCAGGGCGAGGGCCCCGGCGGGCACACGCCAGCTGCGGAAGAGGCCTTTTTCCTCGAGCAGGTCGGCGATACTGGCCCCAGCGAGGAGAATGCCGAGGGGAATGCAGCAGGCCGCCAGCATGGAAACGAAGCGGTCCAGCCAGCCGGGAACCTGCGCGTCCCAGCCGAGAAAATTGATGGAAAGGGCGGCGAAGAGGGCCAGCACGGGCGGATTGGCGATGCGGCGCAGGTCCGTCCAGTGGAGTTTTCCGGAAACCACGACGATCCCGACCGTCCAGATGGCGACCTCCACCCCGACATTATGGACGAGGAGAACGCCGAGGGCCTCCTCGCCGAAAAGCGTCAGGATGACCGGGATGGGGATGTAGCCGAAATTGTAGACGCCGGTGCAGAACGCGAAGGTCCGTTTGCCCTCCCCCCGCCGCAGTCCGAGAAGCCGGGCGCCGAAATGGCCGGCGAGGAAGCCGCCTGTGATGGTGAAAAAGCCGATCAGCGGGGGCACGAGAAGGTTGCCGGCCCCGGCAAGGGCCGCATTCCCGACGATGAAGTCGAGGAAAAGACAGGGATAAAGCACGCGGATGACCAGCTTCATGACCGAGGCGTCCGCTTCAGCGCGCAAAACGCCCCCCTTCCGCAGCAGCAGGCCGCCCAACAGCAGGAGGAACACCGGAGTGGCGGCGGAGAGGATCGTTGCCGTCGGCAGGTTCATCCCGCCTCCGCTAAATGCGCCACTTGCCGAGATGGGGCCGCTTCTGGAACTCCCCGAGCGGGGAACGCTTGATCGTCCCGTAGAGATAGATCACGGCAAGGTAGACGTAAAACCCGCCCAGAATGGAAAGAAAGACCGGATCCGGCAGCGGTTGCGTGGCACAGAACTCGCGGATGAAAAGGGGAAGGCTGTCCGCGCCCCGCACCACGATGGTATGGACGATCCACGTCCCGAGCAGAATGAGGAAGATCCAGATGTAGTTCCGCCGGAAACGCCGCGACAGGGCTTCGAAATAAGAGATTTTAAAGGACGGCAGGAGCAGGTCCTCGCCCATCAACCGTCGCCAGTCGCCTTCCAGCCGCTTTCCCGTCAGGGTCACGACCGGAAAAATGAAGTGGGACTCCAGCATGCGGACGCGCGCGCGGTAGGCGTCGTAAAAGCGGTAGCGCCGGGCCTCGATGGAAAGCAGCAGATAGAGGATGAAATTGGCGAAGAGGAAAAGGAAGTTGCTCCCGTCGGCGTGATTCCATGCGAAGGAGACGAGGCCGGTCAGGCCGATGATCGCCCAGTGCGTGGTGGTGTCGAAGCGTTCCCTCCAGACCATCATGCGGCCGAGTTCGCCGCGGTAGAAATGCACCATGGTGGCGGCGTAGTCCCTCGGGAAATTGTAGCCGGCTTCGGGTTCCTGCGCCACGGCCATCTCAGATCACCTCCAGGGCGGAAAGAATGGCCACGGCCCAGAAGACCCCGGAGTTGATCAAGGCGAGCATGACCGCCGCGCTGCCCATGTCCTTCGCCCGCTTGGCATAGGGATGAGCGTCGAGGGAAATATAATCCACCACCCATTCCATGGAGGAGTTGAGGAGTTCGACGATGAGCACCAGCAGCATGCTGGAGAGGACGAGCGCCTTGAGCAGCCAGCCAACAGGGAGGAGGAGCAGGACGGGCAAAAGCGCCACCGCAAGCACCGCCTCGATGCGGAAGGCCAGCTCGTGACGGAAGACCGCGGCAAGGCCGGCGAGCGAGTAGCTGCTCGCTTTCAGCACATGTTCCACCGGTGATTCCCCGGCGGTTTTGTTGCGCTCCCCGGGAGCGGACGGGCGTTGCTTCTCCTGCGCCATAGCGGAGGGAGCATGCCGCCGGCCTTGCATGAAGCAAGTTTCCTTTACCGTCCTGCGAAATAGCGGATCAACACCATGCGGTGATCGGATCCGGCCGGCTCGGGGCGCCCTTCCGGAAAGAGCCCGATCCCCGCGAACCGGGCCCGGTCCCTCTCAAGGGTCCAGAAGCCGTCGATGCGGCTGAAGCGGTCGCTCTTCCGGTGATGGTAGGTCCATTCCTCCCCGCTTCCGTCGCGTACGGGAACCGGACCCCATGCCGGAGACGTCTTGCGGAAGCGGGAAAAAAGGTCGTCCCCGAACGGCGTGTTGAAATCGCCCACGATCAGAAAGCGGCTGTGTGGGGGCGCGATGGCAAGGCGGCTTTCGACGAACCCGGCTACTGCCGCGATCTCGGCCTCCCGTCGCCGGCGGGATTCCGGATCCGCCGGGTCACTGGTGTAGCGGCTTTTCAGGTGCACGTGAAAACAAAGGATCTCTTCCCCTTCCTCCGTTTCCAGGCGAATCACCTGCAGCCCCCGCCGGAGAACCTCTCCCGGCATCCCGGCGAGCGGTACCTCGTCGTGGAAAACCGCTTCCGCGAAAGGAGTCCGCCCGAGGACGGCCAGCCCCCGCGCCCGGTCCGGGCGTTTCCCGAAATGCGCGTGAGGATACGTCAGCCCGAGATCGGCGAGATCCCGTTGCAGCTCCCGGAGCATGGCCTTCGAGCCGATCTCCTGCAGAAAGAGGACCGCCGGACGCACCCGCAGCAGTTCTTTCCGCAGGACCGTCTTCTCCGCCTCGGGCTTCGGGAAATCAAAACGCCAGGCCTCGCCCGTCCAGCGGTCGGCAAGGAGGTAATTCCGCAGGTTCCAGCTCGCCATGCGCAGCTCTCCGGAGGCGGACCCGGGGAGAAACGCCGGAAGAAAGGCGAGGAGGCAGAGGCGCGCCCCCGCTTTCACCGGGAATCGGCCAGCGCCCGTTCCCTTTCCAGCAGGGTCGGATGCGAATAATGAAAGGCGCTGTAGAGGGGATGCGGTGTCAGGTTGCTGAGGTTCTTCTCGTTGAGGACGCGCAGGGCGTTGCGCAGGGGCGCGGGATCCTTCCCGAGGGCGTCGCGCGCGAAGGCGTCTGCTTCGTATTCATGTTTTCGCGACAGCGCGTTCATGAGCGGACCCGTCCAGAAAGTAACCGCTCCGGAAAGCAAGCCGAAAAGGAGCAGGACCGGGCCCAGCCCGTCCCCCGCCGCGAAGCCGAAGGCCTCGACAAACCACGGACTCTCGAGGAGAAAGGCGAGAACGAGGAAACTGACAAAGAGGAAGACCGCCGACAGCAACAGAAGCCGCGGGATGTGGCCCAGCTTGTAGTGGCCGATCTCGTGCGCGAGGACCGCTTCCAGCTGCCGTTCCCCCATCTGCTCGATCAGCGTATCGAAAAGGACGATACGGCGGAAGCGCCCGAAGCCCGTGAAAAAAGCGTTGGAATGCGCGGAGCGGCGGCTCCCGTCCATGACGAGGATGGTCCTCGCGCGGAAGCCCGTGCGGTCGCCCAGATCGAAAAGGCGCTCGCGCAGGCTTCCCTCCGGCAGTTCCTCGAACTTGTTGAAAAGCGGCATGATGAACATCGGGTAGACCACCATCATGACGAGCTGGAAGAGCAGGAAGGCGACGAAGGCCCAGAGCCACCAAAGCGGACTCAGGCCGACCAGCCAAAGGATGAGGGCGAGGACCGGAATGCCGAGGACGGCCCCGATGAGCACGCCCTTGACCTTGTCCATGATCCAGAGGCCGGGGGTGCTTTTGTTGAAGCCGAAACGCTCCTCCAACCGGAACTGCTGGTACCAGTCAAGGGGGAGATCGCTGAGGGAAAACAGTGTGAAAAGGAGAAAGAGCGCGGCCGCCTGGCCCCAGAGGCCGGTTCCGAGGAGATCCGTGAGCCCGTACCACAACCACGGCAGCAGTCCGCTGAAGAGCAGGACCGCCAGCACCGCCGTCTGGTACACCGCATCGATCGTGGAGAGCCGGTTCTTCGCCAGCGTGTAGGCGACCGATTTGTCGTAATTCTCCTCGTCGATGTAGGACGCGTAGGCCTCCGGTACATCTCCCGCGTTGCGCAGAACTTCCCGTCGATTGAGCGAATCCAGCCAGAGTTCCGCCGCCAGCTTCAGCAGAAGGAGAACCGCCACGACAATGAGTACGACGTTCATAAGACCAAGCTCTTCACGACCCCGTAGCCGGAGCAAGGAAAATTCCCGCCTGATTCCAGGGAGGACCGTAGCCGAAGTCGTGAGACTTTGGCCGCGGCGCCCCAGAGTAGTAGCCGAAGTCGTGAGACTTTGGCCGCGGTGGGTAACGGGCCAAAGTCTCACGACTTCGGCTACTTCTTGCCCGGGCCGAAAACGCCCGACTTCGGCTACCTCTTGCCCGGGCCAACCCTCCCGTCAAATATCCTTGCCCGTCCATCGCCCCCTTTCCACCGTTTGCCCCATGTCCGCGAAAAAGAAAGAGCCCACCTTCGAAGAAGCCCTCGACCAGCTGGAAACCCTCGTCCGCAACATGGAAGCCGGCGACATCCCGCTCTCGGCTTTGGTTGAAAAATTCGAGGAGGGCAGTAGGCTGGTGAAAACGTGTGAGGAACGATTGAAAAAAGCGGAAATGACCATCGAAAAACTGCGCCAGAAAGACGAGGAAGCCGCTCTGGAGGCCTTCGCCCCCGGAGACGAGGACACCCCGGAGCAGTAGGAAACCGGGTATGCCCCTTCTCGAATCCATTCAGTGCCCGGAAGACCTCCGGAGGCTCGCGAGGTCCGACCTCGATGCCCTTGCCGAGGAGATCCGGCAACGCATCATCGAGGTCACGGCCCGCAACGGAGGCCATATCGGCCCCAACCTCGGCGTTGTCGAACTCACCCTCGCCCTGCACCGGGTTTTCGTCTCCCCTGAAGACCGCTTCGTTTTTGATGTGTCCCATCAGGGTTACGTCCACAAGCTGCTGACCGGCCGCAATACGGAGGCGTTCTCGAAAATCCGCCAGGCCGGCGGTCTCAGCGGGTTTCTTTCCCGCGAGGAAAGCGAATACGACGCCTACGGGGCCGGACATGCCGGGACCGCGCTTTCCGCCGCCCTCGGCATGGCGGCGGCCCGCGACCGCATGGGCGGCGACCGGCACGTCGTCGCCGTCCTCGGGGATGCCGCCTTCACCTGCGGCATCACGATGGAGGCGTTGAACAACATCGCCGAGACCACCGGGCGCCTCATCGTCATCCTCAACGACAACGAATGGTCCATCGCCCGCAACGTCGGGGCCCTTGCCAGTTACTTTAACGAAATCATCACCAATCCGGTCTATAACCGCATCGACCGGCGGTTGACTTCCCTCCTTCAGCGGGTGCCGGGCGGGGGTTCCCTGCTGGAATTCGGCAAACGCTGGAAACGCGGGACGAAGGATTTCTTCACCGGATCCAATCTGTTTGAAGCGTACGGTCTGCGCTACATCGGTCCCGTGGACGGCCACGACTACGACGCCGTCGCCAAGCACCTCGCCTTTGCCAAGGCGCAGGAGCAGCCGATCATCCTTCACCTGCTCACCAAAAAGGGCAAAGGCTATGAACCCGCCCTTGCCTCACCGGAGAAGTTTCACGGCCTCGGCCCCTTCGATCCGGAGACCGGAAAAGCGCCTCCAAAAAAAAAGGGTGCCCCGCTCAATTACCAGGACGCCTTCGGGAAGAAGCTGCTCGCGTTTGCGCGGGAGGACAAAAAGATCGTCGGGATCACCGCCGCCATGCCGCCGGGAACCGGCCTCTCCTTTCTCCGCGAAGCGATTCCGGAACAGTTTTTCGACGTCGGAATCGCGGAGGAACACGCTGTGCTGTTCGCCGCCGGGATGGCCTGCGAAGGCATGCGCCCGGTCGTCGCCATTTATTCGACCTTTCTGCAGCGCGCCTACGATCCGATCATCCACGACATTTGCCTGCAGAACCTGCCGGTCACCTTCTGCATGGACCGGGCCGGGCTCTCGCCGAACGACGGTCCCACCCACCACGGGCTCTTCGATATCGCCTACCTGCGTTGCGTGCCCCACACCGTCGTCATGCAGCCAAAGGACGAGGAGGAACTGGCGGACATGCTCTGGACGTCTCTCCATTGCGATCGGCCCTGCTTTATCCGCTACCCCCGCGGGGCCGCCGCCGGAGTGGATCCGCGCGAACAGGCACGCGACCTCCCCATCGGCAAGGCGGAGGTCGTCCGCGAAGGAAGCGATCTCCAGCTCTGGGCTCTCGGTCCTTGGGTGGCACGCGCCCGCCAGTACGCGGAGAAATTAGAGGAGGAAACCGGCCTGCGCGTCGGCGTCGTGAACGCCCGCTTTGCCAAGCCGATCGACCGGGAGTTGCTGCGGGAGCAGGCGGTCGACTGCCGGGCCTTCATCACCTTCGAGGACCACGCCCGCGATGGCGGCTTCGGAAGCGCCTTGCTGGAATGCCTCAACGACGAACGCCTCCCCGCGATCGTGCTCCGCTTTGGTTATCCCGACCGTTTCGTCGACCACGGCTCTTCCGTCGATGAACTGCGGGCTTTGGCTGGACTGGATGATGGAACCATTGTCGCCCGGATTCAGAAGGAACTCCTCCCTTTGTTCCCGGAGCGGCGAAACCAGGTGAAAGTCTGAAGGCGGGCTATTCTCTTCAGCCTCCCGAACAAATTTCTCTTTCGATTGACGCATGCCTATGCGCTTCCGCCAGCTTCTTCTGTCCGTCTCCGTGATCGGGTCCGCCTTTGGTGCGGAAAGCATCATGCCGGATCAGCTGTCCTTCGGCGATCTTGAGGAAGACCCGTACCTCTACAATGCCCTGCTGTCCTCCCGCGGCTACACCGGAAGCGCTTCGCTGATCGGAGACGGGCTTTTCGCCACCGCCACCCACGTGGTTTTCGATGAGGTTTCCCTCCAGTGGGTTCCCGCCTCCGCGATCCACTTTGTCCTGCGCCACCACCGCACCCTGCGGAATCCCCCTGTGGGAAGGTCCTTCACGCCCGCCGGGATCGTACGCTGGACTTCTTATTCCGACCGCGTCGGCAACGATGGCACCGAAGAGGAATTCAGCAGCCGCGACACTTTCAATCTGGACTTCGCCGTCGGCTATTTCAGCGCGACGGTCGACAACAGCTACCTCGACCGCTGGGCCGAGGTCCATATCGACGCGGAGGAGGAGGTGGGCATTCTCCGGGACCAGCGCGTGACCACCATCGTCGGTTATCCGGCGGACGCGGAATTCATGGACCCCAACGCCATCGGTTTCATGCACGGAACCCCGCCCGAGCCCCTCTTCGCATGGTGGCACGGCCTGAACGATTTCCCCGACACCTGGCGGGATTCCGGGGGTTTCTGGTTCTCCCTCCACAATTTCGAGGGAGTCTCCGTCTACGGCGGCAACAGCGGCGGCCCCGTCTACGTGCGCGGTGATTTTGACGAATGGCTCTTCGCGGGCGTTGTCGTCGGCGGCAATAGGGAAAGAACCCTCGTACGCGCCTTTGACGAGGAGGCCCATCTTCTTCTCCGCGAGGCCGCAGAGGCGCGCGGCGATCCCGGCCTGCGGCGGGCCGCCGGTCTTGCCGCCGAGGCGGAGGGCCCGCGCGCCGCGCGTTTGCACTGGACCGACACCTCCGCCACCGAAACCGCATGGAGGATCTTGCGGAGGGACACCGGGACCCCCGAAGAAATCGCCCGCCTCCCCGCGAACAGTCGTGAATTTATCGATACAACGGTTCTGCCCGGAAGGGTTTACAAGTACGAGGTGCAGCCCGAGGATGCGGACGGCAACCGCGCCCCGGCCAGCGCCACCGCCGTCGTCGCCACCCCCGGACAGGCGCGGGACCTCGCCGTGGCCGTTGGCAACGGAGCGCTCGCCCTGACCAACGGCGGCGACCGCAACTGGTTCGCGGCGGACGGCGGCCTCCGTTCCGGCGACATCCGCGACATGGGCGAATCCCGCCTCCGCATGCGCCTGCTCGGGCCGGGCACCCTGCGCTTCGATTGGCGCGTCTCCAGCGAGGAGAACTCCACATGGACCCCCACCAACGGGGAGGACATCTACGACGCCGTCCACCTCTATCTCAACGGGGAGAGCGTGGAGGAAAGCGGGCGGCCGGTCTTTCTCTCCGGCACCCGGGGACCCGAGGCGGTGGAACTCGAAGTTCCCGCCGGCGGCCACCTTGTCGAATGGGTGTATCGGAAAGATCCCTACTCCACCGAAGGGGACGACGCCGGCTTTCTTGCCAACCTTTCGTGGACCCCCGGCCCTTCGCATCCGAGCCCCGTCCACGGAAGTTACGCCTTCGCGGACACGGACTACCACGGCTCGGCATGGTTCGGGGCCTACGCCGCGGACCGCCTCCCATGGGCGGGCCACCTTGAGCTGGGATGGTTGTTCCTGCGGGCGGCCCCCGGCGACGGCGTCTACGCCTACAGCCCCCTTCCTGAACTCGGGGATTTCTACACCGGCCCGGAGTTGTATCCCTACCTGTACCGTCTTTCCGACGGCGCATGGCTCTACTACTACGAAGGCACAGGCACCTTCGGCAGCGGAGCGTGGTTCACCGATCTCGGTGGCGGCGGGCATTTCCGGCTTCCCTGAATTCGGGTAAGGGAAAACCTTTGCCCCGGTCGGTTCCTGTGCTAACGGTCGGGCCATGAACACTGTCGCCGAACTGAAAGAGCTGCCCCAGGGGGATAAGGTCCCCTTCGAGGCCGTTCTCGTCCTCAAGCGCGCGAACATCCGCAAGGCGCGCAACGATTCCGAGTTCCTCATGGTGGAACTGGGCGACAAGTCCGGCGTTTTCCACTACGTCTGCTTCGCCAACTCCCGGCTCTTTTCTTTTTTCCTCAATCTTTCCGAAGGGACCGTGCTGCGTGTGCAGGGCTCCACCGATCACTACCAGAACCGCTTTTCCCCCTCCCTTGCCAACGTCGAGAAAGTCCCCGAAGAGGAACACCACCGCTTCCTCGAAAATCTCATCGAATGCGCCCCCGTTCCCATGGAGGAATTGTGGGCGGAGCTGCAGAACTTCATCAAGAACATCGGGCACGAAAAACTGCGGTCCACCACCGCCGACGCCATCAGCCAGCTGGAATCCGCCTTTAAATCAACCCCCGGGGCGATCAGCATGCACCACGCCTACCGCTCCGGCCTGCTCGAGCACACCGTGCGCATGGCCCGCGCGGCAAAGGCCGTCCTTCCGCTCTACCCCGAAGTGCATGCCGACCTCGCCATGAGCGGCATCCTTCTGCACGACCTCGGCAAAGCCCTCGAATACACCGGCGACCTCGCCACCAAAAAGAGCCGCGCCGGCCACCTCCAGGGCCATGTCGTCCTCGGCTACCGCCAGGTGCGCCGCGCCGCCCTCACCTGCGGGCTCGAAGAGGACCTCGTCGAACGCCTCGAACACATCATCCTCTCCCACCAGGGCGAACTCGAGTGGGGCGCCGCTGTCAAAGCCGCCACCGCCGAGGCCGTCTTCGTCTCCATGATCGACAACCTCGACGCCAAGATGGGCATGGTCCAGTACGCCCTCCGCTCCACCCCCGAGGGACAGGAATTCTCCGACTTCGTTCCCGGCCTCGGCGCCCCCGTCCTCGTGAAGTAAAGGAAAGGGGTCAGACCTTGGATTTTGGTATAACCGCCCCGCTGGAGTCCCCAAGACCCCTCATGTCAAAATCCAAGGTCTGACCCCTTCACCGTTTCGTGAATGCGAAGGACCTGCTCGAGCAGCTCTCCGAGATGCTCAAGCGGGATCTGATTGGGGCCGTCGGAAAGGGCGTTGTCAGGATCGGGATGGGTTTCGACGAAAAGACCGTCGGCGCCGGCGGCGAGGGCCGCGCGGGCGAGGGTTGGGACGAATTCCCGCTTGCCGGAGGTGGTGGCTCCGCCGGGAGTCTGCACGCTGTGGGTGGCGTCGAAGATGACGGGGCGGCCGAAAGCGGCCATTTGCGGGAAGGCGCGCATATCGACGACGAGGTTCCGGTAGCCGAAGGTGGTGCCGCGTTCGGTTAGCCAGATGTCGCGGGCCCCGGCGGCCTCCAGTTTGCGGAGGGGGTATTCCATTTCCGCCGGGCTGAGGAACTGTCCCTTCTTCACGTTGACGATGGCGCCGGTCGCAGCGGCGGCGGCGAGAAGGTCGGTCTGGCGGCAGAGAAAGGCGGGGATCTGCAGCACGCGGACCACCTCCGCTGCCGGAGCCGCCTGTTCAGGGAGGTGGATATCGGTAAGGGTCTCGAACCCGAAGCGATCCGTCACGGCGCGCAGCATTTCGAGGCCCTTCTCCAGCCCCGGACCGCGCGGCGAGGAGAGGGAGGTCCGGTTCGCCTTGTCGAAGGAGCCTTTGAAAAGGATCCGGAGCTGCGGACAGCGGGTGCGGAGGCGGTCGAGTTCGGCGGCGACGGCCTCGCAGACGGCCGCCGACTCGAGCATGCAGGGGCCGGCGATGAGAATGGGCGCGGTGGCTTCGGACATAAGGGTTCAGAGGGCACGACGCGCGAGCGCGGCCTCGATAAAGTGGGCGAAGAGCGGATGCGCCTGCCTTGGTTTACTCTGGAATTCGGGATGGAACTGCACACCGACGAACCAGGGATGCTCCGAATTCTCGACGATCTCAACCAGTTCCCGTCCCGGATTGATCCCGGCCAAGCGCAGGCCGGCTTCTTCCAATTGCTGGCGGTATTCATTGTTGAACTCGTAGCGGTGGCGGTGCCGTTCCGAGATCCTGTCCGTGCCGTACATGGCCTGGACGCGGGAACCTTCGACGAGGGCGCAGTCATAGGCGCCGAGTCGCATGCTGGCCCCTTTGTCCTCGAGCCCGCGCTGTTCCGGCATAAGGTCGATGACGGGATACGGGGTGTCCCCTTGGAATTCCGAGCTGTGCGCTTCTTCCAGCCCGGCGACATTGCGCGCGAACTCGATCACGGCCACCTGCATGCCAAGACAGAGGCCGAAGTAGGGAATACCGCTTTCCCGGGCGAGGCGCACCGCTTCGATCTTCCCCTCGATGCCGCGTTCGCCGAATCCGCCGGGGACGAGGATGCCGTCCGCTTCCAGCAAGGGAGCGGTGTCGCCGGATTCCTCCAGTTTCTCCGAGTCGATCCGCCGGATTTCCACCGCACAGTCATTGGCGATGCCGCCGTGGACAAGGCTTTCGTAGACGCTCTTGTAGGCGTCCTGCAGTTCGATGTACTTGCCGACAACGGCGATCTCGACGCGGTGCTTCGGGTAGCGGAGAATCCGCACGACCTCATCCCATCCGTTTGTCCGCGGTTGCCGGTCCGCGATACGGAGATGATCGAGGACGAGCTGATCGACGCCCTCGTTTTCGAGCATCATGGGAACTTCGTAGATGGAGGTCTCGACGTCCATCTCCTCCACCACGGCGGGGACGGGAACGTTACAGAACATGCTCAGTTTGCGGCGCAGGTCCCTGCCCATGGTCTTTTCGGTACGACAGACAAGAATGTCCGGCTGGATCCCGATTTCGCGCAGCCGCGCCACGCTCTGCTGGGTCGGCTTCGTTTTCAGTTCTCCGGCGGCGTTCAGGTAGGGGACGAGGGTGACATGGATGAAAAGGACGTTATTGTGCCCGCGCTCGAGGCTGAACTGGCGCATGGCCTCGAGGAACGGCAGGCCTTCGATGTCCCCCACTGTGCCGCCGATCTCCGTGATGATGACGTCGGCGTCGCCGGGGTCGGCCTCGAAGCGCGACTGGATCTCGTTGGTGACGTGGGGAATGACCTGAATGGTCTGGCCGAGGAAATCGCCCCGCCGCTCGCGCTTCAGGATCGTATCGTAGATCTGCCCCGAGGTCAGGTTGTTGGCGTAACTGAGCTTACCGCTGGTGAAGCGTTCGTAATGCCCGAGATCGAGATCCGTCTCCGAGCCGTCGTCGAGCACGTAGACCTCACCGTGCTGGAAGGGATTCATGGTCCCCGGATCGACGTTCAGGTAGGGATCGAACTTCTGCAGCTTGACCTTGAGGCCTCGTTGCTCGAGCAGGGCGCCGAGAGCGGCGGCGGTCAGGCCCTTGCCGAGCGAGGATACCACCCCGCCGGTGACGAAAATGTGTTTGATGCGGCTCTCTTCTCCCATGGTGCGTTGATCCGGTGTGCCGGGCGTTCGGCTGCCCATGGGCGTTCAGAAGAAAGGTCCGCCGGCGGGGCTGGCAATCCAAATCCCGCGCTCATTTTCCACTGGAAAAAAGCCTCGCCTGCCCCCGCGCCCGGTCCTTTCCTGCGCGATATGAAAATCTGTTGCATCGGAGCGGGTTACGTAGGCGGACCCACCATGGCCAAAATCGCTCAGAAATGCCCGGACATCCCGGTCACCGTGGTCGATGTTAACCCGGCCCGGATCGAGGCATGGCAAAGCGAGGACCTGCCAGTCTACGAACCCGGCCTCCTCGAGGTCGTGAAGGAAGCCCGCGACCGCAATCTCTTCTTCTCCACCGATGTGCACGGCGCCATCCGCGAGGCGGACATCCTTTTCATCTCCGTCAACACACCGACGAAGACCGTCGGGGTCGGCGCCGGCAGCGCCGCCGATCTGCAATACGTGGAGAAATGCGCGCGCGAAATCGCCAAGGTCGCCGATTCCGACAAGATCATTGTGGAAAAATCCACCGTGCCGGTCCGTACCGCCGAATCGATTCGCCGCATTCTTGACGGCTACGGGGTGAAATGGAAGTACCAGGTCCTCTCCAATCCCGAGTTCCTCGCCGAAGGAACCGCGATGGAGGACCTCGAGGATCCCGACCGTGTCCTCATCGGCGGGGAGGAAACCGGGGAAGGCCGCGCCGCCGTGGAGGCCCTTGCCGGGGTCTACGCCAACTGGGTGCCGCGGGAGCGCATCCTCACCACCAACCTGTGGAGTTCCGAGCTTTCCAAGCTGACCGCCAACGCCTTTCTCGCCCAGCGCATCAGCTCCATCAATGCCATCTCTGCCCTTTGCGAGGCGACGGGTGCCGACATCGACCAGGTGGCGAAGTCGATCGGGCTCGATGCACGCATCGGCCCGAAATTCCTGCGCGCCAGCGTCGGCTTTGGCGGTTCCTGCTTCCAGAAGGACATTCTCAATCTCGTCTACCTCTGCGAATATTTCGGCCTGCCGGACGTGGCCCGTTACTGGCGCGGGGTGGTCGAGATGAACGACTACCAGAAGAACCGCTACAGCCGCCGCATCGTCGATACCCTCTTCAACACGGTCGCCGGGAAGCGCATCGCCGTTCTCGGCTTCGCCTTCAAGAAGGACACCAACGACACCCGCGAATCCGCCGCTATTTACGTCTGCCGGGACCTGCTCATCGAAGGGGCCGAACTGGCCATATTCGATCCCAAGGTGGAAGCGGAACAGATTTACCGCGATCTTGGCCGGGAACCCGGCGACGCGCAGATTCGCATTGAACCGGATCCTGAATCGGCCGCCACCGGTGCGCACGCCCTCGCCCTCCTCACCGAATGGGACGCCTTCCGCAGCGATCAGCTCGATTACCGGCGGCTGCACGCCGTCATGGAAAAGCCGGCCTTCCTCTTCGACGGGCGCAACCTTCTCGACCTTGCGGAAATCCGCCGCATCGGCTTCGAGGCCCACGGCATCGGGAAGCCGTAGGGCCGGGACTTGGTCCAGTCGATCATCGGCCTACCCGGCCGATGCTACCGCTACCCTGCCGAGGATACCCCCCACCGTAGCATCGATCGGCTAGATCGATGAAGCCGTTCCAGTCGATCATCGGCCTAACCGGCCGATGCTACTCCTAACCGGCCGATGCTACTCCTACCCGGCCGATGCTACCCCTGCCCGGCCGAGGATACCCCCCCTACCCTCTCACGTCGGCGAAGGGGGTATGCTGGCGCCGGTAGCGACGGATCAACGACATCAGAGCCTCCGGATC
>JAAAOD010000028.1 GCA_009908535.1 Verrucomicrobiota bacterium | reverse complement strand
TCGACGAGGAGGAAGGTCTTTTCCGGGCGAAAGGCGGGCATGCCCTCGAAAAGGGACGCCACCGCCGGATCGAAAAGGTAATTGTAATCGGCGATCCAAATATCCGCGTACGGCAGCAGGAGCCGGGTCACGGCATACGGGGGGATGCCGTGACGCAGGCCGAGGGATCGGATCTCCTCGAGGCCCGGCGGATGGTCTGCAAGCAGCGCGGGGGCGGAAAGGCCGCTGTTTTCCCAGCGGCGGCGGATTTCCGCAGGCGAGGGCGGTTCCTCGATATGGAGTCCCGCCTCGTGATCGCGGCGGCTGCGCAGGGCAAGAACGGTGGGTCCTCCGCTGGTCCCGATCATCGTACGCAACTGCTGCAGCAGGGGCGACTGGCCAGTGGTCTTGCCGGTCAAAAGGAGAATGCGCTCGACCTCGCCACTGACGAGGGCGCGCAGGGCCTGCTCGAGGGCGAGACCGGTCTTGCCGAAGCCGGTCGGCGCTTCCATGGCCACGGGCCCGTCCTTGCGCAGCTGTTGGAGGAGGGAGTCGCGGCAGGCTTCCTGTCCCGGCCGCCAGTTCGGGAAGGGCGGACGGACTGCGAATGTGCGCAGGGCGGCGAAGTGGCGGCGCCGTTCCTCAAGGAGGGCGACCACCGAGGCAAGGTGCCGGTGCAGGTTCTCCCGGTCCGCCTCCCCGAGCCGGACCGTCTGCGTGATGCCGGATTGGATATCGAGGAACAGGAGCTCGACCTCTGGTCCTGTTTCCTTCGGGCCGAGAATCCACGCATACAATTGGGCCTGGTGGAAGTAGGCCGGGTAACGGGCCCGCAGCTCCGCTGCCTCCCCGGGAAGATCCTCCCGGATCGTCTTCACTTCGCGCAGGAGGGGTGGTGCCTTGCCGGGATGCCATTGATCGATCCGGCCCCGCACCCGGAAGCTCCAGCCTTCCCGCTGCAGCATGCCCTCCACCGGTCGCTCAAAGCGCCACCCCGGATCTTCCTCCGAAGCGCGTTCGCGCAGGATTTCGTGCCACCGGCTGCCCAGTTCCGCCCGCCAGCGCCCGGCCGCCCGCTCTCCCGGGGAGAAGAGCGCAAAGGAAGCCAGTTCGCCGATCCCGAGGTCAAGCGAACGGTTCTGCCAATCCCATTGCACGACCCTTCCCAATGCTTTCGCGTTTGCCCTGCCAAGCGAAATTCCTCATACACCGTTCATGTCGCGCAGAAAGGGTTCGTTCTTCGTCGTCGCAGGCCTCCTCCTGGGATGCCTGCTGCAGGCTGCCGTTTTGGAACAGGGGATGACGCCCGATGAGGTGGAGGCCATCCTCGGCGAGCCCAATGGGAGCCGTGAACTGGTAGACGGGCGTATATGGGTTTATTCCGGAAATATCACCTTGATCTTTGTCGAAGGAGCCCTCGCGGAGGCCAGTGGTGTGGAAATGGTCGTGTCCGAGGCCGCGGAGCCCACGATGGAAGAACCACCTCCGATGGAGGAACCTTCCCCCGAACCGGATGAAAAGGCGGATCCCCCCGCCGAAGATCCGCCGGAGCAGGAAAAGGAACCGCCGGCCGCACCAGCGCAAGGGGAGCCATCTCCTGAGGAAGAGGCCGAACCCAGGGAGCAGGGGGCTGCCGATCCGACCATCGTTCCCGCCGGGGAAGAGGCGGAAGCGGTATCCGGAGATGGCGGGATCCTTCCCCAGGAGCTGCTCGTTGCCGTGGTCGTCACCCTTCTGCAATTCGGGATTCTCTGGATTGCCTGCCGCATCACGGGCATCGAGGCCTACGCGGTTTCCCTGCTCTTCATCGCGGTGATGGACCGCCTGGTCATACACTGGATCCAATGGGTCTTTCTCAGCTTTCTTGATTTTCCGACGACTTTCCATGCCGACAGTCTCGTTTCCTTCCTTGTCATGCTGGGAATGTTCATGAAGTTCACTTCCGCGAAAAGCCTGCCGAGCGCGTTGAAAGTGGTGGTGGCTTCCAAAGTGCTCGGGATTATCGCCGCTTACGTCCTCGTGATGGTTGTCCTCTTCAACATGTGAGAGGTAACCGCTTGCGGGTTTCGGCCATGTTTTCATACTCCATCGCCATGGAATGTCTGCAAGCGATCAAGGAACGCCGGGCCGTTAAAGAATACGATCCGGAACACGAAATGACGGAGGCGGAGATCCGGCAACTGATGGAACTGGCCCTGCAGTCGCCGACCGCCTTCAATATCCAGCATTGGCGTTTTCTCCTTGTCCGCGACAAGGAACAGCGTCGGCGCATCCGCGAGGTGGCCTGGGATCAGGCGCAGGTCACGGACGCCTCCCTGCTGATCGTCCTTTGCGCCAACCTTGATGCATGGAAGGAACAACCGGAGAAATATTGGAAAAACGCACCCCAGCCGGTGCAGGATTTCCTCGTCCCGGCCATCAAGCAGTACTACGACGGCTTGCCGCAGGTTCAGCGGGACGAGGCCATGCGTTCCTGCGGGATCGCCGGCCAGACGATCATGCTGGCGGCCAGGGCGATGGGGTATGACTCCTGTCCGATGGACGGCTTCGATTTCGGCAAGGTGGCGGATATCCTCCACCTTCCGCAGAACCATGTCATCAGCTACATGATCGCGGTGGGGAAGGGTACCAGGGCAGCGTGGCCGAAGCCCGGCCAGCTCCCGTACGAGGAAGTGGTCCTCACCGACCGCTTCTGATTCCGCTTACCCGCGGGCCAGCTCCAGCGCCTCGGCCGCGCTTTGCCGGATCCCGGCGAAGTCGCCCTCGAGGACGCGTTGCTTGTCGACGAACCAGCTTCCGCCGATGGCGGCAGTCACGGCAAGGTCGAGGTATCCCTTCGCGTTGCCGGGATGGATTCCGCCGGTGGGCACGAAGCGGACGCCTGTGTGCGCGTAGGGCCCGGCGAGGGCCTTGAGCATTTTCGCGCCGCCCGCGGCCTCCGCCGGGAAGAATTTCAGCATAGGCAGCCCATAGGAAAGCGCCCGTTCCACTTCCGAAGGCGTGATCACCCCCGGCATCATGGGAAAGTCCAGTTCGGCGGCTTTCTCGATAACGGTGGGATTCAGGCCGGGGGCCACGCCGAAGGCCACGCCCATGTCAACCAGCTCCGGCAGGATTTCCGGGTCGAGGATGGTCCCGGCACCGACGGTCATCTCC
>JAAAOD010000147.1 GCA_009908535.1 Verrucomicrobiota bacterium | reverse complement strand
GATGTTCACCGTCACCGGGGTCAGCACCAGCAGCATCAGGGCGGCGTAGCGGTTCAGCACCAGCGTCACCGCCGTAAGGAGGTAAATAATGCCAAGGAGGGGAAAAAGAATTCCCGTGGATCCCAGGGCGGCCATGTAGGCCTGGGCCTGTTCCGGCAGCTCCGGCATCGGCATGAACTTCAGGAACTTGTTCAGCCCGAAAACGAGGAGCATGAGGGCGAGGAGATAGCGGGCGATATTGGTCACATGTTTCATGATGGCAAAGAGTAAGGTATTCACCCGATGAGGTAAAGGACCGAAACGGGATCGCCCGTTCAAGGGTGGTCGGCTGGCGCTGTGAACAGGCGGTGAAGAAAAATGAATATCTCCGCCTTGCCGGGGAGCAGGTGGAACGATTCGGATATCCCTCATGTGTAAGGATTTCTTCTACCCACTATAAATTCCCGTTGACACTAGATCTAGGGTTTGCCAATCCGTCGATCCCCAATATGTGGGGTATATCATCCGCAAAACGGATATTTTTTCATTCAATTCAGCATTCACCGGGTCCGCCGGACACCCGCCTGCAAAAGGAACCAATCATCCATGGAAACCACGACCGTCACCATCGGGAACAAGACCTTCGAACTCGACAAGCGCAAGGCCGAGGAAGCCTTCGCCGCCAAGCGCGTCATCAATGGCCGCGAGACGATGTTTTTCAACATTCTGCCGCTGAAGTACCAGTGGGCCTACGAGCTTTACAAGACGATGAAGGCGAACCACTGGGAACCGGAGGACATCCCCATGCAGAAGGATGTCGAGCAGTGGCGGGACACCGGAAGCGCCATCAGCGAAATTGACCGCTGGATCATCAAGATGGCGATCGGCTATTTCAGTGCGGCCGAAGGCATTGTCGGCGACAACATTCTCCACGTCACCCGGGAAGTCGTCACGGCGCCGGAACTGAAGCTGGTCCTCGGCCGCCACGCGCACGAGGAAAACATCCATGCCGACAGCCTCGTCTACATGATCAGCTCCCTCGGGCTGAATCCGCACGAGTGCGAGGCCATGTTCGAGGACGTCCCCACCATCAAGGCCAAGAACAGCCTTGTCGTGAACAACAGCCGCGAGCTACGGCGCGATCTCGACCTGACCGAAACACGCAACAAGCAGGAGCTGGCCAAGAACATGTTCCTTTTCGGCCAGTGCATGGAGGGAACCCAATTCTACGGGCTCTTCGGCATGGTCCTCAGCCTCTACCGGCAAAACAAGTTTCCCGGTATCGGCCAGATGTTCCGCTACACCCTCCGCGACGAGTCCAACCACATCTCCCTCTTCAAGCATCTCCTCATGGACCTCGTGGAGGAGAATCCCGACATCTGGACGGAGGAATTCCGCGCCGAGCTGATCGACCTCATGAAGGAGGCGGTGCAGCTCGAGAAGGCCTTTATCGCGGACTGCCTGCCGGTCAACGCCCTCGGTCTCAGCGCGGACGAATTCACGCGCTACATCGACTACATCGCCGACCGCCGGCTCGAAAGTGTCGGGCTGCCCCCGCTGCATCCCGGTATCCAGAATCCGCTCCCCTGGCTCGCCGAGATGATGGACATCCAGAAGGAGCAGAACTTCTTCGAGGGCCGCGTCACCGAGTACCAGAAGGCCAGCGCCCTCGAGTCGGTCGACGACGACGAGCTCTGATCCCGGCCCCGCCGTCTGCTTTCCTTTCCGGCGCGGGGCCCCGCTCCCGCGCCTTTTTTTGTCCCCCGAAAACCGTACCGTCCTCTGCACTCCACCCTCCGCCCGATCCTGAAAAATGAACACACGTCCCGCCTACGAAGAAGATCTCGCCCTCAAACGTTTCGCCCTCCACCACAATGGCGAAACCCCGCGCTTTGACTGGCGCGGCATCGTCAAGGACGACCAGCTCTTTCCCGCCGACATGATGCCGTCCTCGGTGAAGGTCCGCGCCGGCGAGTCCGTTGTCGACTTCGACCTTGCCGAAGTGGCGGAAACCGTCGGCGAGGCCCTCACCACCCTCCTTCTTTCCCGTGAGGATGAGGAGGCCGAAATCTACAACGAGCGGAACCGTTCCTTTGTCGCCGCTGTTGCGGTCGCCGTCGCGAAGCGGCTCGCCCGTCGCGCCGGGGAAGGCCAGCCTCTCACCCTCAGCGAACAGGAGATCCACCTTCTCATCGAGAAAACGCTCATCGAGAATGATGCCCCTGACGTCGCGAAGAGCCTCCTGCTCCTCCGTGGTCGCCAGGACGGTGTCATAACGGAAGAGGAACCTGTCAGCGTCCGTGTCATCCGCCGCAATAACAAGATCGTGCCGTGGGACACCGCCAAGGTGGAGATCGCGGTGCGGAAGGCCTTCCTTACCCTCGGGCTGGATTCGGAACCGGCGGTCGGCGTCGCTTCCGCCGTCGAGAAGCGCACTCGCGCAATGGGGGCTTCCCGCATCCACATCGAAGAGGTACAGGACATCGTACAGGAGGAACTGATGCGCCTCGGCCACTTCAAGGTGGCCGAAGCTTACATCCTTTACCGGGCGCACCGCCGCGCCCTGCGGGAGGCGGAGGCCGGGGAAGCCGTGCAGGACAACCGCCAGGAAAGCATGATCATGGTGACGTCCGGGGACGGAACGAACACCTTCTGGGACGGAGCCGACCTGCGCAAACGGATCCAGTTCGCCATGCTCGGGCTGGAACTGGACCTGTCCCCAGAGGAGATCGAGATGGAGCTCCGGCGCTCCCTCTACAGCGAAATCCGCGAGGAGGACCTCCACAAGACCATCATCCTCAACGCCAAGAGCCTCATCGAGCGCGACGCCGATTTCACCCGTTTTGCCGGGCGCATCCTCCTCACCTACATTTACGAGGAGGTCCTCGACTGGGACATCGACCGCGACGGCATCGGCGCCCTCAAGGAGGCGCACCGCAAAGGCTTCCGCCGCTACCTGCAGCGCGGCGTCGAAATCAAGCGGCTCCATCCCGACCTGCTGGAAAGGTACGACCTCGACAAGCTCGCCTGCGCCCTCGACCCGGGAGCGGACCTTGATTTTGATTACCTTGGAATCCAGACGCTGTACGACCGCTATCTTCTCATCGACAAGAAGCGCACACCGTCCCGCCGCCTCGAGGTCCCGCAGTTCTTCTGGATGCGCGTTTCCATGGGGCTCTTTCTCGAGGAGGAGGAAAACGCGGAGGGATGGGTCACCCGCCTCTACAGCCTCTACAAGGACCGCCGCTTCTGCAGCAGCACCCCCACCCTTTTCAATGCGGGCACCCTGCACAGCCAGCTTTCAAGTTGTTATCTCTACAAGGTTGATGATTCCATCGAGAGCATCATGCAGCGGGGCATCGCCGAGAACGCCTTCCTCTCCAAGTGGGCCGGCGGCCTCGGCGGCTCGTGGACTTCCGTCCGCGGAACCGGTTCCCATATCGAGGGAACCAACGGGGAAAGCCAGGGCGTCATCCCCTTCCTCAAGATGCACAACGACCAGCTCGTCGCCGTCAACCAGGGTGGCAAGCGGCGCGGCTCCGGATGCGCCTACCTCGAGACCTGGCATAACGACATCATCGATTTCCTTGAACTGCGCCGCAACACCGGGGATGACCGCCGCCGTACCCACGATATGAATACGGCCAACTGGATCCCGGATCTCTTCATGAAGCGCATGGAGGCCCGTCAGGAGTGGACCTTGTTCCGCAGCAGCGAGGTGCCCGACCTGCACGATCTGTACGGCAAGGCCTTCGAGGAACGCTATGAGCACTATGAAAAACTCGCCGCGGAAGGCAGGATCTGGAGCAGGAAAATGCCGGCCCTCGAGCTTTGGAAGCAGATGCTGAAGATGCTCTTCGAGACCGGCCACCCGTGGATCACCTTCAAGGATCCCTGCAACGTCCGCAGCCCGCAGGACCAGGTCGGGGTCATCCACAGTTCCAACCTCTGCACCGAGATCACCCTGAACACCGGCGCGGACGAGACCGCCGTCTGCAACCTCGGTTCCGTTGTATTGGAAAATCACTTACAGGCGGACGGCGAACTCGACCATGAAAAGCTGCGCGAAACCGTTCAGGTGGCCGTGCGCGCCCTCGACAACGTCATCGACATCAACTTCTACCCGACGAGGGCGGCTAAAAACGCCAACAGCCGCCACCGTCCGGTCGGCCTCGGGGTCATGGGGCTGCAGAACGCCCTTTTCACTCGCGGCCACTCCTTTGCCAGTGACGAGGCCGTGGCCTTCAACGATGTCTTCATGGAGGCCATCGCCTACTACGCCTACGAGGCCTCCAGCGATCTTGCCGCCGAACGCGGCACCTATGCCTCCTACAAGGGCTCGAAATGGGATCGCGGCCTCCTGCCGCAGGATACCCTGCGCCTCCTCGAGGAGGCCCGTGATCGTGAGCTGGATGTCCCGCATGCCGGGGCCATGGACTGGAAGCCGCTGCGCGAAAAGATCGCCCGCCAGGGAATGCGCAATTCCAATGTCCTCGCCATCGCGCCCACCGCGACGATTTCCAACATCATGGGCTCCACCCCCTGTATCGAGCCGACTTACAAGAATATCTTCGTCAAGTCGAACCTCTCCGGGGAGTTTGTCCTTCTCAACGGCCCCCTCGTGCGCGAATTGAAAAGCCGCGGTCTCTGGACGGATGATATCCGCGACCAGCTCAAGTACTTCGACGGCGACCTTACCAAGGTGGAAGCCATCCCCGAGGATATCCGCCAACGGTACCTGACCGCCTTCGATATCGATTATTCCTGGATCGTGAAAGCGGCCGCCCGCCGACAGAAGTGGATCGACCAGTCGCAGTCCGTCAACCTCTGGCTCGCCAATCCCGACCTGAAGACCCTTTCCCACATGTATCGGGCGGCATGGAACCACGGCCTGAAAACCACCTATTACCTGCGCACCCTCGGCGCCTCCAATATCGAGAAGGCCACCGTCTCCATGAAAAAGGAACAGAGCAACGGCGCCAACGGCCACGCGCCCACCGAAGCCGAGAAACAGGCCTGCTCCCTCGAGGCCATGGCCAACGGCGAGGAATGCGAGGCCTGCCAGTAGGTGTTTTCCGGGCGAAAGCCGGCTATTCCTTGTCCGCCACCAGCTCCATCTGCGCCTTCACCACCGTCGGACGCCCGTTCGTTTCCGGCGCGGTAAACCGGAAGCCCCGCACCGTCCGCATGGCGACCTCGGCGATGAGCGGGTCGACAGCCTCCACGGGACGCGGCATGCGCACTTTCCCTTCCGGATCGACGTAGAATTCCATCGTCACCCGCCAGGACAGTTCATTCCCGTCCTCATCTACGGCGGAATAAACCTTTCCCCGTTCGATGATGGCAAGGGGCTCATCCAGCTCCCCTGGCATACTCAGGACCAGATGGTTCGCGGGCAGGGTCAGCGAGGCCATGCGGCTTTCCAGGTCTTCGGAAACGCTGACGGAAAGGACCTCGAACTGGCCGACGTTCCACAGCGGCAGGGTGGCGGAGACATCCACCATCGACGGTTCGCCCGCCACCATGGGAGGAGTGAATTCCGCGCCCTCGAGGGCGCGCCCGACCGCCGGAAGGAGTTTCCGGTGAGGGAGGTACAGCGGGATCCAGTCCGCGACCCTGCCCTCCGGCCCGATCCGGATGCGCAGAATCGCGGATTCCCAGGCATGGCTCAAATGACGGATTCCAATGGGCACGAGCAACGATACCGGTCGCTTTAATTGCGGTGGCTGGTAGGTTTCACTTCCCTTGGGTCCGGGATCGGGTCCTTCGATTGAAGCGGCCTCTTCACCGATGGGGTAAACCGCCCCCATGCCGAGGATCCCCAGCAGGGAACACAGGGATTTGTAGAGTTTCCCAACGCCGCTCATGATAGCTTCTTGAATACAGTTTCAGGGCGGGGAGGTCAATTCCCGTCGATGGTGGGCAGCAGGCGGAGTGACCGCTAGTCAGCTGTGCCCGAAGAAGGAAACCCCACCATCACTCCGGCGGTTCCTTCAGGATCCGGTTTTTTTCGTCAACAAAGACGATCAGCGGCTGGTGCGCCGGCCATTCCGGGGCGTCGTACTCGGCGTAGCTGGCGATGATGACGGAGTCCCCCGGCTGCACGAGCCGGGCCGCCGCGCCGTTGAGGCAGATATCGCCCGGCTGCCCGAGAATGACGTAGGTGTGGAAGCGTTCCCCGTTGGTACAGTTGTAGATATCCACCTGCTCGAAGGGCAGGAGGTCGGCGGCCTCGAGGAATTCCGGGCCGAGGGAAATGGATCCGGTGTAATTGAGATTCGCGTCCGTTACGGTGGCGCGGTGGATCTTCGATTTCAGCAAGGTGCGTTTCATGACAAGCTCACGAGGGGTGACAAAGGTTCAGGCATTGAGTTCCACGGCCTGACACAGACCATAGAGAACGAGACCGGGCACATATTCCGTGAAAACGCCGGCATTTTGAAAAAGGCGCGCATGCCCGCCGGTGCCGATGACGACGGGTTCGCGCCCGGCAAAGGCTTCCTCGCACAGGCCGCGGACCGCTTCTCTCAGCAGACCGAGATGGGCGAGGTAGAGGCCGCTTTGCATGCTCTCGGTGGTCGTTTTACCGAGGAGGCGCTCCGGTTGGTTGAGATCGACGTACGGCAGTTTCGCGGTGTTGCGGGCGAGCGCTTCCATGGAAAGCCCGAGACCGGCGGCGATGATACCGCCGAGGTAGGCGTCCTCGCGGTCGATGGCGCAGAAAGTGGTGGCCGTCCCCATGTCGACGACGATGCGGTCCCGCCCGGGAAAACGGTGCATCGCCGCCATCGCGTTGGCGATGCGGTCAGCCCCGACCTCGGCGGGATTCTTCGTGCGGATCTTCAGACCGGTGCGCACCCCCGCCCGCAGGAAAAGCGGCTCCCTGCCAAGGTATTCGCGACAGGCCCTTTCGATGGGCCGGTTGCTGTCGGGAACGACCGAGGCCACCGCGACAGCGGTCAGGTCCTGCGGGTCGACGCCCCGGGCCTTCAGGATCTGCAGAAGGAAGACCCCCAGTTCGTCCCCGCTGGGATGACGGTGCTGGCCGACGCGGAATTCCAGAACCGATTCGCCGTCCCGACAGACGCCGCCGTAGATGTCCGTGTTGCCGACGTCGAAGCAGAGGTACATCACGAAGCCTCCTTCGCGGCCGCCGTTTCGGCCAAGGGAAGATTGTCAATCAGGCGCACGCCTTCAAGCTGCACCGCGCCGAGGCGACGCCCCTCCCGGTCCTCCACGTATTCGACCGTAAAGCCCGCCGCCGCCAACCCGGTCCGCGCGGCCTCCGCGCTTTCCGCCTCGCGCAGGATGCGCGGGAATCGGGGCGCCTTTTGACGTCCCTCCGCGCTGAGGCGGCGGTTGCGGCTGCTCAGGGCGAGGCCGTCCTCCTCCCGTACCGTCGGCACCGGCACGATCTCCGTGGGAAGGAAAAAAGCCGCCGCCATGCCGGTGACGAGGCGCAGCTGCTGCCAGTCCTTCTCCCCGAAATAGGCCCGGTCGGCCTGCGCCAGTTGCAGCAGTTTCATCACGACCGTGAGGACGCCGTCGAAGTGTCCGGGCCGGAACTCCCCCTCGAGTCGGTGGCTGTCGTCATTTTCCACGACACGGAAACGGTAGCCGTCCGGGTAAATCGTCTTCTCTTCCGGCAGGAAAACCGCCCCGACCTTGTGTTTCTCGCAGAGGGCGAGGTCGTCCTCCAGCGGCGTCGGGTACGAGGCGCAATCCTCCGGATCATTGAACTGGGCGGGGTTGACGAAGAGGCTCGCCAGCACGACCTCGCATTCCTCGCGCGCGCGATCGAGGAGGTGCAGATGCCCGTCGTGCAGGGCCCCCATCGTGGGAACGAACCCGACCGTGCGTCGGGCCTGCCGTCGGCGCCAATGGCGGAGGCCGTCAATGTCGCACAGTTTTTCCATGGGAAAAGCTCTCCTCGGCGGACGGATAATTTCCCGCCTTCACTTCCTCGTCGTAGCGCCGCAGTCCCTCCTTCATCATGTCCGCTCCTTCCGCGAAGCAGCGCAGGAATTTTGGGCGAAAGCCGAGGTTCATGCCAAGCAGGTCCTGCAGGACGAGGATCTGCCCGCTGCAGTGCACGCCGGATCCGATTCCGATCGTCGGGATACGCAGATGCGCTGTCACTTCCGCGGCCAGTTCCGCCGGAATGCATTCAAGGACAAGAGCGAAGATCCCCGCGTCCTGGAGCAGGCGCGCGTCCTCGAGTAACCGTTCCGCCTCCTCCTGCCGCCGGGCCTGTACCCGGTACCCGCCGAACTGGTTCACCGATTGCGGCGTCAGGCCAAGATGGCCCATGACCGGCATACCGCTCTCCACGATATGCGCCACGGTTTCCAGATGGCCGCGCGCGCCCTCGATTTTCACCGCATCGGCCCCCGCCTTCGCGATCCGGTCCACCGATTCCATCGCCGGAAGAACCCCTTTGCGGTGTTCGGGAAACGGGATGTCCGTGACAAGGAACCGTTCCCCCAGCCCGCGGCGGACGGCTGCCGTATGTGTGGCCATCATTTCCGTCGTGGCGTGGACCGTGGAGGGATACCCGTGCGCCACCATGGCCACGCTGTCCCCGACCAGGACCGCGTCCACAGGGGATTCCGCCAGGATCCGCGCACTCCATGCGTCATAGCAGGTCGCCATCGTGATGGGATTGTTCTCCGCCTTGAAGCGGGAGAAATCCGTCGCGCGTTTCATTGGCCACCTCCCTTCAGGTTGGGGGCAAAGAGTTGTTTTTCTGTCGTCGGTACCTGTCGCATCGATCAAGTCCTCCTCTTCTGGTTTTTTTATGGGTTCGTCACAGCCGCTATCCGGTCTGTGCAACCAATAAACCAACAATGTTCCGCGACCCGTGGCAAGCCCGAAGCCGATCGGAGGCCGAATCGGGCCCGCTGAACAGTCGCAGGCGTACAATGCAGCGGCTTCAATCCATTTGACAGCGCGGTTCTCCCCGCGTGTAAACAAACCTTAGGACTTCTCGTCTGATTCCCGATGAAAGACGCTTATGCCCGCGAACTCGTTTTCTTCCTGCACATTCAAAAAACGGCGGGGATGACCCTGCAGGAACTTTTACGGAAAAACCTCGGGCGGGCGCCCCTGCCCCGCCTGTGGGATTTCATCTCGGGGAATTCCGGTGAGGGCCTGCCCATGGCGGAGGCTGTGCGGCGACTCCAGAAAAGCGACCGGTTGTTCATGGGTCATTTCGGGTACGGAGTTCACCGCCATTACCCTTTCGGGAGTTCCTACATAACGTTCCTCCGCGAACCTGCGAGCAGGCTTGTTTCCCTGTATTATTTTTCCAGGACGACACCGGGATCATTCTACCATGCCATCGCGCGGGATCGCAGCCTCGAAGAGTTTCTGTTCAAGACCCAATTGCACGAACTCGACAACGGCATGACCCGTCAGATTGCCGGCGACAAGGAGGATCTTTTCCTCAGTCGTGTTCCCTACGGAGAATGCGACGAGGCTCTGCTCGAAGCAGCAAAGGCCAACATCGAGAGGGATTTTCTTTTTGTCGGCATCCAGGAGTATTTCCTTGAATCCGTCTGCCTGCTCAGCCGGACCCTGCGGTTCCGCAATCCGTATTACCTCACCTTCAATCGGGCGAAGAAATCCCGCCCGGAGACCGGGAAAGTTGAAAGCCTGCATAGGCGTCTTCGCGAAAAAAACGACCTCGATTGCCGTCTATATCAGCATTACCGGTCGAAGTTCGAGGAAGCCCTTGCGCGCATCAACAGGGAAACACCGGATCTGTTTTCCGAATACGCGCGGAAGAACGAGGCGCATCAGGCCCGCCTGCGTCGGGGATACCGGATACGCATTCGGCTGCGCCGGATTCTTGAAGGACTGACGTCACGAAAGCGAAGCATTCGTCCCGAGGCGCAGTAGGGCCTTCTTTCCTGGCCTCAGAAACTGATAAAGCCCTGGTAAAGCCCGAGGATGATCGAACCGGCGGTGAGGAGGCCCATGAGGAGGCGGGCGCCGAGGGCCGGATCGCGCGGGGTCGGCAACGGCGGTCGCTCCTCGTCCTCAAGAAAGGGATTGTGCGTGACGGCGGCGCGCATCCAGCTGAAATAGTAGTAGATAGAGATCACGACACCGAGGAGAGCCACGCCGAGAACGGCATACATACCGGCCTGGAAGGCGGCGTAAAAGAGCAGCAGCTTGGCGATGAAACCGGCCAGCGGCGGAATACCGGCAAGGGAACCGAGTCCGACGAGAAGGGTGCCGCCGAGGAATGGTTCCTTCTTGAGGAGATCATCGTAGTGGTCGAGGTCCTGGTCGCTGTCCTCCTCCCCGGTAAGATGCGCCATCACTTCAAAGACGCCGAAGGAAGCCAGCGCGTAGGTGACGAGATAAAAAAGCACCGCCGCGAAGGCCCAGTCGACTTTCAGGGAGGCCAGCAGGCCCATGAGGAGAATGCCGGCATGCGCGACGCCGGACATGCCCATGACCCGCTTTACGTTGCGCTGCCCGAGGGCGGCGATATTGCCGAATAGGAGGGTCAGGATCGCCACCACCGTCAGCAGCGGCACGACCAGAAATTCGAGCGGAGCAAATGGCCCCTGCAGCAGCAAATAGAGCAGGAAGAAACCGGCCGCCTTCGAGGAGACGGCAAGAAAGGCCGTCACCGGGGTGGGCGCGCCCTGGTAGACGTCCGGAATCCAGATCTGGAAGGGCACCACGCCGATCTTGAAGGCGATGCCGGTCAGCACGAGCACCGCCCCGAAAAGGACGAGGAAATTGGTGCTGTTGTTGTAGAACTCCCCGGAGGCGGCGATGAAGGTACCCAGCTGCTCGAAGTTGAGCGGGTTGACCGCCGTCGCCGGCAGACCCGGATTGCTCGCCGCACCGTACAGCAGGGTAATCCCGAAAAGGAGCATCCCCGAGCTGAAGGCCCCCATGATGAGGTATTTCAATCCCGCCTCGAGGGAGAAGCGGCTCGTCCGCCGATAGGCGACGAGGACGTAGAAACCGATGGTCAGGGTCTCGAGAGCGACAAACAGGAGCAGGAAATCGTTGCTCTGCACAAGGACCATGAAGGAGGCCGTGACGACAAGGACGAGGTGGTGGAACTCCACCTTCACGAGGTTGCGCCCCGCAAGAAAGAGGCCGCCGAGGTGAGTCACCCCGATGGAACTGGTGAGCAGAAAAAGCCGCATCCAGTCCCCGGTGGAGTTCTGTGCGAGCAGGCCGCCGAACAGCACGGTCGTGCCCCCGCCGTTGCCGAAATCCATTGAGGAGATGAGGACGAGGCCCGCGATCAGCTGCAGGGCGATGGAAACCGCCGGCAGGCGCGGCCGCGAGCGCGGCATGAGCAGGTCGAGGAAAAGGAGCAGAATCGCCCCGACGCCGAGGAGGATTTCGGGAAGAAGGGCCTCCCAGCGATTGGTGACGCTCAAGCTGTGCAGAAGGTCCGGATCCATGTTACTCGTTCAGGGCTGCCGCGTTGTTGCCGGCGGGGGCTTCCACGGACAGCACCTGGCCGGGGAAGCTCTGTTCAATACTGCGGTCGACCGGATCGGAGAGGCTTCGAGGCCAGATGCCGAACAGGAAGAGCGCCGCCAGCAGCAGCAGCGCCGGAAGTTTTTCCGAAGGACGGATATCACCGTGCGACTCCATGCCGTCCGCAACCGGTCCGAAAAAGATGCGTGCCACCGCCCGCAGGCCGTAAATGGCGGAAATGAGAATGCCCGCGATCGCCGGGGCCACCACCCATGGCGTCGCCGAGGTCCAGAGCGCGGCGAAAATCCCCAGCTCCCCCCAGAAGTTGGCGAAGCCCGGCAGGCCGATGCTGGCCATGGTCGCGGCCACGAAAAGGCCCATCAAAACCGGCGCCTTCTGCCCGAGGCCCCCCAGTTCCTCCATGTCGGCCGTTCCGCCGCTCCGCTCGACAACGTCGGCGAGCAGGAAAAGCAGCGCCACCGAGAGCCCGTGCGCGAACAGCATCAGCACGGCCGCACCAAGGCCGAGCGTCGAGTAGGCATAGAGGCCGAGGAACGCATAGCCCATATGCATCACGGACGCGTTTCCCAGCATGAGCTTGAGGTCGCGCTGGGCCATCGTGACAAACCCGATCAGCAGCAGGTTCCCCAGCGCCAGCCACATCAGCAGCGGCGCCCACTGGCCCGCTCCCTCCGGCAGCAGCGGATAGGCAATCTGGATCAGGCCGTAGAGCCCGAACTTTTTCAGCACGCCGGCGTGCAGCATTGCCACCGGCGCCGGCGCGGTCGCGTAGCCGCGCGGCGCCCAAGTGTGAAAGGGAAAGAGCGAAACGAGAATGCCGAAGCCGATCAGCAGCAGGCCGAACAAGGTTCCCTGGTGCGGCATTTCCGTGAGCACGTTCCGCAGGGCGATCATGTTGAAGGCTTCCGCCTCGCTGAAGAAGTAGATCGCGAGCAGGCCGGCCAGCGTCAGCATCGCCCCGAGGGTCAGGTAAATGGTCAGTTCCAGCGCCACCCCTTTGCGCCCGCGCCGGCCGAACAGGGCGATAAGGACAAAGGTGGGAATGAGCGCGAACTCGTGGAAAAAATAAAAGAAAAAGACATCCACCGAGGAGAAGACGCCCATCAGTCCCCCCTGCATGACGAGAAGGAGAATGAGGAACAGCCGCCGCTGCTCCATTTCCGCCTGCACTGCGTACAGGCCCGCCGCAAGGCCGACGAGGCCCGCCAGCAGGTAAAAGGGAAGAGCCAGCCCGTTCAGCCCAAGGTGCAGGAAAATCCCGAACTGCCCGAGGCCGAGGTCCGAACGGAAGGCGAACGCGTATCCCTCGCCGCTCGGCATGAGGGCGAGATAGACACAACACAGATACACGCTGATCAGCCCCGGCACGGCGAAACCGATCACCGCCGCCGTCTTCACCGCGCTTTCCGGCAACTTCCCCGAGACCGCCAGCGCGACTGCCATGGTCAGGGGAACGGCAACCGACAAAAGCAGGTACAGGGAATGCAGCATCGGCTGGGTTTCCCCCGCATTCTGAAGGAAGCCGGTCAACCCGCTGAGGAAGGCGATGGAGAAAAGGTCCGTCATGGCATCAGGTTGTCGAGAAAGCCGCCCGCGTAGGCACCGAAAAGAACAAGCCCGGCAAAGAACCACCAGACGTAGGCGGCCACGCTGCCAGTGTGCATGCGACGCGAAGCGACGCCCAGCAGCCCCGCCAATCCCGCGCTCCCGCGCACCAGCAGGCCGGAAATCAGGAGGGTGTCCAGAAAAGCGATAATGTCGGCGACCCGGTCCTGCACACGGCGCACATAGGCGTTGTATACTTCGTCAAAGTAAAACCGCGAGCGGCTCAAGGCATACAGCGGCGGCGCGATCCGTTCCAGCCGGTCCTTCTCCGCACCAGCCCCGTAGAAGAAACGGGCCGCGAGAAGGCCCCCGATCGAGGCGATGGCTGAAATGATAATCAGCATCGTGTGGTCGGCTCCGTGCGGATGCGGCACGCCGTCGTTTAAGGGCGCACGCAGAACCTCGGGATAAAGGACGGCGTAGCCACCGCCGATCGCGTAAACCGCGAGCAGCACCAGCGGCGCAACCATGGCCGGCCCCGATTCGTGCGCCTTCTCCGCCGCCGGGCTCCGCGCCTCGCCCAGGAAAGCAATAAAGAAAAGTCGTCCCATGTAGAGCGCCGTCAGCAGCGCCGTCGCCGAGAGAATCCAGAACGCCGGGGCACTGCCGCTTTTGGCGACGTAAAGAATCAGGTCCTTACTGAAAAATCCGGCCGCGATGTACGGCACTCCCGCGATCGCGATCACACCGGCGGCGAAGGTCGCCGTCGTCCACGGCATGCGCTTGTAAAGGCCGCCCATACGGAAAATGTCCTGCTCATGGTGGCAGGCGTGGATCACCGATCCGGAACCGAGGAAGAGCAGGGCCTTGAAAAAGGCGTGCGTCGTGAGGTGGAACATCGCCACCCACACCCCGTACATGAGCGCTGCCCCGTGCCCGTCGCCCTGATGCATCCCGTAAAGCGTGCCGAGGCCGAAACCGGCCACCATGTACCCCAGCTGGGAAAGGGTCGAATACGCCAACACCTTCTTGATGTCGCGTTGCGCGAAGGCCCAGAGCGCGGAACAGAGCGCGGTGATCACGCCAACCCAGAGGATCACCTGCAGGGCCGTCTCCGTGTAGAGAAAGACCGTGCGCCCGAGGAAATACACCCCCGCGGCGACCATCGTGGCGGCGTGGATGAGGGCGGAGACCGGTGTCGGGCCCGCCATCGCGTCCGGCAGCCAGACGTGCAGCGGCATTTGCGCCGACTTGCCCAGCACGCCGCAGAACAGCAGCAGGCCGATCAATGTGCCCGCCTTGCCCGGATCGCCGGCGACCGTCGCCTGCAGCTCCGGCAGGGAAACCGTCCCGAAGGTCCAGTAGGTCAGAAGGATGCCGAGCAGATAGCCGAAGTCCCCTACCCGGTTCACAATAAAGGCTTTCTTCGCCGCCGCCGAGGCCTCGTCGGTGTGCAGATAGTGGCCGATCAGCATGTAGGAGCTGAACCCGACCAGCTCCCAGAAAATGAAGAGCATGAAAAGGTTCTCCGCGAGGACGATCCCCAGCATGGAGAACATGAAAATGGAAAGGCCGCCAAAGAAGCGCCCCCGCGCCCCGTCGTCATCCATGTAGCCAATACTGAATACATGAATGAGAAAGCCCACCACCGCGACGACAAACAGCATGAGCGCGCTCAGCTTGTTCAGCCAGAAACCCATCTCGACGGAAAACTCCCCGAAGCGCAGCCATTCCAGCGTCGCCAGCCAAGGTTCCCCGTTCCAGGCGACCAGCAGCAGCCAGAGACTGAGCCCGCAGACGATCGCCGCCGCGCCCACCGAAAGTGTCATCGCGACCACGCCCTTGCGGCGGGCAAACATCCAGATCAGTCCTGCCGCGATCAGCGGAAGCAGCAGGATGAGGGAAAGGGTGCCGGTCAGGTCCATCAGTGCTTGAGGGCGTTGATCTCGTTCAGTTCCACCGTCTGGTTGCGACGCCACAACGCGACGATGATCGCCAGGCCGACGGCCACTTCACAGGCCGCGATGGCGATGATGAACAAGGCGAAAAGGTTCCCCTCCATCTGCGGGTTGGCCGCCGTGGAGTGGAAGCGTGAAAAGGCGATGAGCGCCAGAATCGACGCACTCAGCATCAATTCGAGGCACATGAAGACGACCAGGGTGTTCTTGCGCAGCAGGACCCCGAAAAAGCCGATGGCGAAAAGGAGAAAAGCAACAAAGAGGTAGTGCTCCAATCCCATGCTCATGAGGACGCTCCTCCTTCCCCCTCAAGGTCCTCCGCACGCTTGCTCACCACGATGACCCCGATCATCGCGATCAGCAGCATGAAGCCCGTGATCTGGAAAGGCAGCAGGTAGCGCGTGAACAGGAGCTGCCCGAAGATGAGCGGATCGCGCGCCGGGGAGGCCACCGTCGCCTCCACAAAGGGTCCGCTGCCCCCGCCGAAGACGAGAAAGTAACTCCCGGTCACCAACAGGGCGAAGGCCGCGATGCTGGCGAGAAACCGCAGCAGCCTCGGTTGGGGAGCGTGCCGGAGATCGATCAACATGATGATGAAAAGAAACAGCACGACGATCGCCCCCGCGTAGACCAGCACCTGCAGGATGGCGAGGAAGTAGGTCTCGAGCATGACGAACAGCGCCGCCAGCCCCACAAAGGAAAGCAGCATGTTCAGGGCCGCGTTGACGGCGCTGCGACTGGTCGCGACGAAGAACGCCGGGACGATGGTCAGCACCGCGAATGCATGGAATAGCAGCTCTCTCATGGGAAACGGCGGGTCATTAGAACATGCGTCCTAGCGATGGAAAGGGAAATCTCCGGGGATGGCCGCATCAATGATGCGGGTTGCCGCGCTCCGCCGCTTCCTTTTTCCGGTCCCACTTGAAGTGCTCGTCCGGGAGCGTTCCGCCCAGTTCGTACAGCTTGTCCTTTTGATAGACGAGTTCCTCGCGGGTGTAGCCAGTCACGGAAAAGATATCCTGCAGGAAAATGGCCTCCTCGGGGCAGACTTCCTGGCAGAGGCCGCAGTAAATGCAGCGCAGCATGTTGATTTCGAATTCCTCGGGAGCCTTTTCGACGTGCGCCGTTTCCTTTTCCTCCGGAATCTCACCGGGCGTTATGCGGATGGCCTTCGGCGGGCAGACGAATTCGCAAAGCTGGCAGCTCACACATTTCTCGCGCCCGTTCGGATCCTTCACCAGCGTGGGCACCCCGCGGTAGCCTTCCGGGATGTCCGGCCGTTCGTCGGGATACTCCAGGGTCACCGGCGGCTTGAACATATTCCGCATGGTGATCTTGAGCCCGGTCGCGATCTGCGGAAGGTAGCTTTGCTCCGCGAGGCTCAGCGGTTTGCGTTCGACAACTTTGGTAGCCATGACGGTTTCCTTAGAACTGTTCCACAAGGGCAATCAGGATGGCGTAGAGGACGAGGTTCAGCACCGCCAGCGGCAGAAGTTTCTGCCAGCCCAGCGTCATCACCTGGTCGTAGCGGAACCGCGGGAGCGTCCAGCGGATCCACATGAAGAAAAAGACGAGAACGAATGTCTTCAGGGCGAAAACCCCTACGGAAAGGAGGCTCCCGAACAGGCCCGACGGATAACTGAAAAAGGGAAGATTCCAGCCGCCGAGGAAGAGCAGCACGAACACGGCCGAGCCAATGATCACATGCGCGTACTCGCCGACGAAAAAGAGCCCGAATTTGAAAGCCCCGTACTCGGTGTTGTAGCCGGCGACAAGGTCGGTCTCCGACTCGGGCATGTCGAAAGGCAGGCGGTTCGTCTCCGCGAACAGGGCGACCAGAAAGATCAGCGCCGAGAGGGGCTGGTAAAACACCGTCCATTGCGGTAGGAATCCAAAGAGCAGGCCGCTCTGGCCTTCCGCGATGTGGAACAGGCTCAGGCTCCCGCCGAACCACATGAAAACCGGCAGCAGGGAAAGGCCCATCGCCAGTTCGTACGAAATCATTTGCGCGGAGGCGCGGATGCTCCCGAGAAAGGGATACTTCGAATTCGCCGCCCAGCCGCCAAGAATGATTCCGTAGACGCCGAGGGAAGAGACCGCCAGAATGAAGAGGGCGCCGACATCCAGATCCGCGAGGACCATCGGGGTGATGCTGCCGTCGGCCGCCTTCTGGATGCCGAAAGGCAGTACCGTCATCGTCGTCATGGCGGGAATGAAGGCGACCAGAGGAGCGAGCACGTAGTAGAATTTATTCACGTGCGCCGGCATTGGATCCTCCTTGAAGAGGAACTTCAGCCCGTCGGCAAGCGGCTGGAAAAGGCCGATCCGCGTCAGGAAGGTCCCGATGACGGGGATTCCGCTGAGAAGGGGAATCTGGGTCCGGTTCGGTCCCGTCCGCCCCTGGACCGCCCCGGCCACTTTGCGCTCCAGCAGAACAGCGTAGCCGGCGCAGGTCATGACCACGCTGATCATGATGAGACCCTTTGCGGCCAGCCACAGAATGTTTCCCAGCTCGGTCATTTCAGACCTCCACGGCTGCGGCGCGCGGTTCGTAATGCAAGCTCTTTCCCTCCACGAAGGGGAGCCCGGCGAAGCGTTCGTCATTGAGCGGCGTCCCTGTGGGCGGAATCCGGTCGAACTCAATCCCCGTAAATTCGGGGACTTCCTGCGCCATCGCCTTCCAGATGGCCGCCGGGGCGGGAGCAAGCTCCCTCTCCGCATCGACGAGGGCGAGAAGGCGCGTGAAGGTGCGCAGCCCGTGCAGG
>JAAAOD010000262.1 GCA_009908535.1 Verrucomicrobiota bacterium | reverse complement strand
GATCGGTGGCGTAATCTGCCAGCCAGTCCGCACCGCGTTCGAAGCCCGTCGCTCCGTCCGCCTGGAGCCAGACCTCCACCGCCCGTTCCAGGCCATGGGCTTTCAGCGGAATTCCGGGCAAATCCTCCAGCCAGGCCAGCGTTTCCTCCGGATGGTGCGCGAGCAACGCAGGCAGGGCATGCCGTGCATGGCGCTCCAACTCGGCGGCATTCGCATACGCCTCAAGAAAGGCTCGCAGGCCCGCCGTGTTCCGCGCCGCCCAACTATGCATAATCGCGTGCCGTGCACCGGCTCCGCCGCGGCCTTCCTCCACACTATACCAATAGGCCGCAGCCGGTTCGAAAATCGCCCAGCGGGCCAGCACCGCCGCCCAAACCTCCGGCGCGGCTTCCACCTCCCGCAATTTTGCCTCGAGGAAGGCGATCAAAGACGGCAGTTCCTCCGCCGTAAACGCCTCCAGTTCCCGCCGTAAAGCTGCTCCATCGATCCGCTCCGAAGGCGCGGGAATCCGCCCGAGCAGCGCCTGCGCCTTACCGGAAAAAGCGTCGACCGTCTCCCCGGAGACGCCGCCCTCCTCAGGATGCTCCACCGACAAGATCGAGCCAGTGCCATCGTTTCCCCCCGCGCTGGGCTCCGCACCCGCATTCGCCTCCGTAGCCCCGCCTGCTGCGGTTGGCGGTGCCGTCGCCGCATCCTCCGGAAGGACGGCCTCGCGGCCGAATTCCGTAAAAACAAGCCAAAACCCCGCCAGCAACAGCAGGCAGACGATCATGGCCAAAACACGGAGCTTTAAAACACGGGGCATCATTAACATCGGGCATCTTTTCGGAGCCGCGTCGAAAAAGCAATAAACAGTCAAATCGCTCCCTCAGGCCGCATCCTCCCCCCGACCCGGACGGGCAGGGTGACTCCGTCACTCCAGATCGGGCTTACGTTCTGTTCGTTGGTCTGCCGCGGTATCCCGCGTTCGTTGCCCAGCAGGGTCTGGTGCAGGAGGTAGGTGCCGCGGCGGACCTGTTCGTCGTTCTGATTGAGACAGCCGCTCAGCCCGACTTCGGCGTCGCTCGTCGGCAAAGCCGTGGCGGCAAAGCCAAAATCCGTCGGAATCCGGTAACCCGCTTCGCGCAAATGATGAAACAGGGCAGCCGGAAAGGCGAGGATCGCGTCCGGCGCAAAGCGCTCGATCTCCTTCTCAAGCTTGGTGAGGAATCGCGGGCTCTCCACCTCCCAAGCCATAAAGTCGAAACGCGGGCAGCGGATGGCGACACCCCGCCCCCGGTTCCGCTCCCGGTGGTTCAGGGCGATGCCATGACGAACGTCGTCGTCGATCCGCGACACCGTATTGAGGAAGCAGGCCAGTATGCGCCGGTAGCCGCGTTCGATGATGGATTGCAGCGACAGATCCACCGTCAGCGCGGAACTGATGCGCACGCAGTGGACCGGAAGCTCGGGCAGGATGCGGCCCCGCTTGACCAGGGCGAAGCGCTTCAGGTCGAGCGCCTTCCAATCCACCCCGCGTTGATCGAGCGCATGCGAAATCAACAGCCCTTCGGCCCCCCGACCCCAGAGCTGGCGGAACCAACCCGCCGGATCGACGTCTTCCGGCATCACGAGGCTCTTGCCGTCGTAGCCGAGTGCCGCGCATGCTTCCTCGAAAACCGAAGGCCAGGGGTGAGCAAGCACCTCTACTAGCAGCGGCTTCTTCCGCCCCGGTCGACCGTGCCGCCCGGCGGCGAGCAAGGCACCCGCCGCGTTCGGCCGATAGCCGAGCCGCGCCGCCACCGCACGCACACGCTCGGCCGTCTTTTCGGCCACCTCGCCGACCCCGCGCATCGCTTGCGATGCAGTTCCGTAAGAGACACCCGCCTCCCGGGCGACGTCGGCGAGTGTGATATTTAGAGACATCATTTGATGCGTATCAGAACCCGCGGCCCCGATCAAGTATCTTAAACTCGCTAAGGCGTTCGCAGCAGTCGAACCTATCGCCCGCTCCGAAGATTTCATGATCCAGGTACTCAACACCCTCCTTCCCGTCTTCGCCCTCATCGGCATCGCCCTGCTGCTCGGCCGCCGGGGCCGACTCTCGCCGCAGTTCATGGCCGAGCTGAACTGGCTGATTTTCTGGGTCTCCCTGCCGGCGCTGATCGTGCACAGCCTCGCCACCGCGCCCGCCCTGCCGGAGGATACCCTGCCGATCACGGGGATCTTCTTCGTCGCCACGATCCTCGTCATCCTCCTCTGCTTTCCCGCAGGCCGCCTGCTCCGGCTGCCCCGCGAGCGGCTCGGCACCTTCGTCCAGTGCGCGTTCCGCGGCAACCTCGCCTACACCGGCCTGCCAGTCGTGATCTTCGCGCTCCAAGACCAGCCGCGCGTGGTCGTGGCTTCCGCCGTCGCCCAGCTGATGTTCGTCCTCGCCCCGTCCATGCTGCTCTATAATGGCGTCGCGGTCTTTCTGCTGGTCGGCAGCAAGGAAGGCTTCTCCTTCCGAAAGCTCGGCGACATCTGCCGGAAAGTGGCGACCAATCCGCTCATCCTCGCCTCCGCCCTCGGCGTCGGGCTCTTCGTCCTCCCTTTCGAACTCCCGCGCTTCTTCCTCGGCACCCTCGACCTCGCCGGACAGATGGCCGCCCCCGCCGCCCTTTTCTGCGTGGGCGGGGCCATGGCCTTCGTCTCGATGGAGGGCCGCTACCGTAGCGCCTCCGTCGCCACCCTGCTGAAGGTCGCCGTTCTGCCCGCCGTCACCGCCGGTCTGCTCCTCTTCGTCGAGGTCGCACCCACCGCCCGGCTCGTGCTGCTGGTCCTCAGCGCTTGCCCCACTGCCGTCACCTCCTACATCATGGCCAAGGAACTCGACGGCGACGAGGCCCTCGCCGCCGGCTCCATCATCCTCAGCACCGCCGCCTGCATCCCCGTCCTCGGCCTGATTATCGCCTTTGGATGAACCGCAAATGAATAAGCCCGCGGCGGCCCCGAAGCGGAGAGTTTTGCTCTTGCCTCCGCGAATCCGGCGCGCAAGCGTGAAACCGTTTAATCATCATGCCGCGCGTAACCCTCAAAATGATCGCCAAGGAGGCCGGGGTCTCCGTTTCCACCGTCTCCATGGCCCTCCGCGGTCAGGGTAAATTCGACAAGGACAATGTCGCGCGCATCCGTGCTGCC
>JAAAOD010000094.1 GCA_009908535.1 Verrucomicrobiota bacterium | reverse complement strand
ACGGGCGGGAAACGACGCGGGGACGGCCTTCCTCGTGAACGAGTTTTCAAGCGCCGGGGTGGATCCGCAGCGGTTGCGGGCGGGGTCGGACCAGACCGTGTACTCCGTGCTCGGCGGGAGCATTTTCTGTGAGTGCCGTGCAGGAAAATTCCTCGAGACCCTGCGGGAGCTCCGCTCCCTCGCGGAGACGGGCAAACTCCGGCAACTGGTCGTGGAGACCAGCGGCATGGCTTCACCGGCGGCGGTGCAGGAGATGTTGCGCGGGGCCGGACTGGAAAAGAACTTTTTCGTCCGCGACGTTTTCTGCGTCGTTTCCGCACCCCAGGCCCACAAACTCATCCGCACCCTGCCCGCCTTCACCGAACAGATCACGGCGGCCAACCTGCTTCTCCTCAACAAGACCGATCTCGCCACTGCGGAGGAAATCGATGGGGCCCGGCGGCTTTTACGGGAATACAATTCCGATTGTCCTGTCGTGGAATGCCGCTACAGCGACCTGACCGCGCCACCGCCGAACCTGGCTTCCCCGCCCACGCCGTCGGCCGAACTCGCGAAGACGCCAAACCCCTACTCCGTCGTGGAAAAGCGGCTCGTATCCGGGGTCGAGCCCGCGGAATTCGCCGCCTGTCTGGAACGTGAAGGGAATCCCGCCCTGCGCGTGAAAGGCTTTCTGGCCGGCAGGGACGGAAATGCCCGTTACTTTGACTGGACGCCGGAGGGATGGAGCGTGGTTGATTTGCCCGGCACTCCGCATCCGGTGATCGTCTTCATCTATCCTGACCCGGAAGAACCCGCCATGCAGCAGTTTTTCGCCCGTGAGAAGCGTCTGCTGGAGGGAAACGCGGCGGCGTTTCCGCGGTAAGAAGCGTCTGCTGGAGGGAAACGCGGCGGCGTTTCCGCGGTGAGAAGCGCCTGCTGGAGGGAAACGCGGCGGCGTTTCCGCTGTCCGCCGTGAGGGTCGTCCACCGCGGTCTTCGGCTCTGGCCGGCCGCTGCTGGGCCTCAGGTCCGGCCGACTTATGCCGGGGCGGGAGCGGTTTCCGGGCTGAGGCCCTTGTCGTCCTCATCCTCTTCGGCGGCGGGTTTCTTCGCGCCGGCATCGTCCTCTGCATCCTCGTCCTGGGAATCGGCCCGGTCCTTGATACTTTCGACGGTGGAACGAATCTCGCCGTATTGAAGAATCTCATACACGTGCTTTCCCTCGATCGTCTCGTAGGATAGCAGGGCCTCAGCAATGATCTTCAAGGCTTCGCGCTTTTCCTCGATGATGGCGCAGGCGCGATCGTACTGGGACTGGATGATCTCGCGGATGGCGCCGTCGATTCGCTGCGCGGTCGCCTCACTGTAATTCTGCGTGCGCGTAATTTCCTTGGCGAGGAAGACCTGTTCCTGATTATCGCCAAGGGCGACCGGGCCGAGTTCGCTCATGCCCCAGTCACAAACCATGTGACGGGCGATTTTCGTGGCCTGCTTAATGTCGCTGGCGGCCCCGTTGCTGAAATCATTGGTTTCCAGTTCTTCGCCGAGGCGGCCGGCCATGGCACAGCAGATCTGGTTGAGAAGGTGCTTCTTCGACTGCCCGAGAATGTCCTTTTTCGGCAGCATCATGGTAAGACCGAGGGCCTGTCCGCGCGGAATGATGGTCACTTTATGGAGCGGGAGATGTCCGTCGTCGACGACCGCCTGAACAAGGGCGTGGCCCGCCTCGTGGAAGGCGGTGCGACGCTTGTCCTCGTCGTCCATTAATTTCCGCCGCTCGCGGCCGTAGGCGATCTTGTCTCTTGCCTCCTCGATGTCGTGCCGGTCGATGACCTTCTTGTTGTAGCGGGCGGCGATAAGGGCACCCTCGTTGAGAAGATTGGCAAGATCGGCCCCGGAAAACCCGGGCGTGTTGCGGGCCACTACGGAGAGGTCCAGATCATCGGCAAGTTTCAGCTTCTTTGCATGGACGCGGAGAATTTCCTCCCGCCCATTGAGGTCGGGCAGATCAATCATGATCTGGCGGTCGAAGCGTCCGGGTCGCAGAAGGGCCCCGTCGAGGACATCGGGCCGGTTCGTCGCCGCCATGATGATCACGCCCTCGTGGCCGTCGAAGCCGTCCATCTCGACGAGGAGGGAATTCAGGGTCTGCTCGCGCTCGTCGTTGCCTCCTCCGAGGCCGGCCCCGCGCTGGCGGCCGACGGCGTCGATCTCATCGACGAAAATAATGCAGGGAGCGTTCTTGCGACCTTGCTCGAACATATCCCGTACGCGGGCCGCCCCCACGCCAACGAACATCTCGACGAAATCGGATCCGCTGATGCTGAAAAAAGGCACATCCGCTTCGCCGGCGACCGCCCGGGCGATGAGCGTTTTCCCCGTACCGGGAGGGCCCACGAGAAGGGCTCCTTTGGGAATGCGGCCCCCGATGCGCTGAAACTTTTTCGGGTCCTTGAGGAAGGAAACGATTTCCGTCACTTCCTCCTTGGCCTCATCACAGCCGGCCACGTCCTTGAAGACCACTTTCTCTTTGTCCCGGGTGAGCATGCGAGCCTTGCTCTTGCCAAAATTCATCGCGCCTTTACCGGCATTGCGCAGCTGGCGGACGAAGAGGAAATACAGGACGAGAACGATCAGGACGATCGGCAGCAGGGTCAGCAGCAAATCCGCCACGAGGGTGCTGGCCGGTTCCTCCTTGAACAAACCACTTTGCTGGAGGATCTCGAGGTTCTCCTCCGTTAATTGTCCCTTGGCGACGAAGGGCACGTCCTCCCCGCTGGTTTTTTCCAGCTTGCCACGGATCTCATGCCAGCGCGGTCCGCCCTGCGGATTGGCTTTGAGCACGGCCCCTGGCACGATGTCGCTGTCCTCTTTCTGCGCTTCCTCGATCACCTCCCGCATGGTCAGCTCATTGGGCTGCTGCAGGTCGGAATTCGCGAAGTAGAGAAGCGTAAAAATGACGAAGAAGACCAGCAGCCAGATGCTCAGCATGCGGAACTGGCTGCCGTTATTCAGGGGCTTGTTGCGTTTCGGGTCGGGTTGCGTCGCCATGATGCGTAGTTCGGGAAACCTGAGGAAGGCGGTTGGTAAGTCAACCGAAGAGCCCAATTGCCGCCAGGCTGGATGCGCAAGGCATCGCACGGCGGAAAACCGGGAATCCAGACAATTTCACCGTCCGCATCGGTTACGACCGGGAGCGTGGCTTTTTGTTCAGGAGAAAGCTTCGCGTCGGTGAAAAGGTCCTGCAGCTTGCGGCTTCCAGGAGCCCCCAGCGGCCGGTAGCGGTCGCCGGCCCGCCATGGACGGACGACGAGCATTTCCGCGGAAAGGGCCAGCCATGCCTCGCGGTCAGGATCGGCGTATTGGTACGGGGGCGGTTGCCCGGTTTCCCAATGGGAAAAGGTTCCTTCAAGGCGGCCCCGGTCGGGAAGGAAAAGCGGCCCGGACGGCCATGCCCAGTTTGCGGAGAGCCGCCATTGGAGGGCGTTCCCTTCGATTGCGACCAGTCGGATCCACCCCCCTTCCCTGATGGTCAGGTGGCGACCGGGGGCGATCGGAATCGACGGCGCCGCTGAAACCGGCCCTCCGAGGGCGTCGAGGACGCTTTCCACGGCCGGCCGGGCGAGTTCGCGGCCCGGCTGATGCCGGAACCACCAGCGGAGGATCAGTTCCCGCAGAAGGGCGCGGGGCGCCGGCACCACCGACCGGAGATCCAGTGCGACCGGATCGGCAAGGTCGATCCCGCTGCCGCGGACGAGGTGATCCAGCAGCGCGAGCTGTTCGGCCATGCGGGCGCGGGTCGATGCCGCGGCCGCGATAAGATCCTGCGGCGCGCGCCGCTGCAGGGCCGGCAGGATCTCCAGCCGCAGGTAATTCCGCAGCGGCCCCGACTCCGCGTTGCTCGCATCCTCCCGGAAGGCGACCTTCCATGCCGCGAGCCTTTCGCGCAGGTCCTCCCGCCGCCACTGCAGGATCGGGCGCAGGCGGACGGTGCCGTCGGCAAACTGCCGCCGCGGCCGCGGCGACGCCAGCCCCGCCGGACCGGTTCCCGTCAGCAGGGCCATCAACTGGGACTCGACGAGGTCATCCGCCTGATGGCCGAGGCAGAGGGCGGAGGCCCCCGCCCGTCGGTACACTTCAGCCAGCTCACGATAGCGGAGATCCCGCAAATCCGCCTCCCCGGCGTCCGGCAACGGATGAACCCTTCGCTGATGGACGGGGAGACCCAACTCCCGCCCGAGTTCGTCGACCAGGACCGCATCGGCATCGGCAGCCGCTGCGCGCAGGCCGTGGTGGACATGGACCAGTTCTAGCCGGAGGGAAAGCCTGTGCGCCAGCGCGGCAAGGACAAGGACCATGAAAACAGAATCCCCGCCACCGGAACAAGCCGCCAGCAGGGTCGCACCGGCGGGCAGATCAGTAAAAAACGCGCGGCATTCCGGATGCGGGAATTCCTCCGCTCCGGCAGCTTCGATACACCGGACCGCTTCCCGCGCCGCGCTCATGCCTTATCCCGCTTCCGGATCGAAGGCCGTGGCGCCGAAGCGCTCCGCGATCGCCGCCGGCAGACGGATGGATCCGTCGGGTTGCCGGTTGTTTTCGAGAAGGGCCGCCACCACCCGGGGCAAGGCGAGCCCGGAGGCATTCAGAGTGTGCACGATCCGCGGCTTCCCGCTGGCGTCCCGGTAGCGGATGTTGGCGCGCCGCGCCTGAAAGTCGGTGAAGCAGCTGCAGCTGGACACTTCCAGCCAGCGTTGCTGTCCGGCCGACCAGACCTCGACGTCGTACTGTTTCGCGTGCGGAAAACCGATGTCCGCCGCGCACATCAGCAGCGTGCGGTACGGTAGTTCCAGCCGCTCGACCAGGCTCTGTACGTGCTCGCGGAGTTCTTCGAGGGCCTGGAAGGACGTTTCCGGATGGGTCCATTGGACCAGTTCCACTTTGTCGAACTGGTGGACGCGGTTGAGCCCCCGGACCTCCTTTCCGTAACTGCCGGCTTCGCGGCGGAAGCAGGGCGTGTAGGCACAGGCCCGGACCGGCAGGGCGCTTTCCTCGAGGATTTCATCGCGGAGGAGGTTCGTCACCGGCACCTCCGCCGTCGGAATCAGGTAAAGGTCCTCGCCGGGCACATGGTACATCTGGCCCTCCTTGTCAGGAAGCTGGCCGGTGGCGGTGGCGCTGGCCGCATTCACGCAGTGCGGCGGCCGGATTTCCTCATAGCCCGCCCGGGCGTTTTCCTCGATGAAAAAGTCGATGAGGACGCGCACGAGCTTTGCCATCGGCCCCCGGAAGACCGGCCAGCCCGCGCCGGTGATCTTGCCCCCCCGCTCAAGGTCGACGAGGCGCGGAAACCACGGCAGGTCGAAATGCGCGATTGCCTCGGTTCCGAGCGCGGCGGGATCGCCGTGCTCGTGAAAAACGAGGTTGTCGGCCTCGCTTTCCCCGTCGGGCACACTGTCGTCCGGCAGGTTCGGCACCGTCATCCAGGCCGCTTCCCACTTTGCCTCGATCTCCGCCTGCTTCGCCTGCAGCTCCTTGACCCCGGCGGATATCCTGCGCATCTCCTTCACTTTTTCCTGAAAGGCCTCGCTCTTCTTGTCCAGCCCGGCCATCTCCGCGTTGGCGGCTTTCTGCGCGGCGCGACCGTCCTCCGTTTCACGAATGATGGCGCGGCGCCGCCGGTCGAGTTCAACGAGGGCGTCGAGATCGCAGTCGAATTTCTTCCGCGCCACGCCCTTGCGCACCGCGTCGAGGTTTTCCCGGAAATACTTCACGTCCAGCATACAGCCGGGCCAGCTTGCAGATGTCGTCGGAACTGGAAAGCAGAAAGGGCGCCTTCGGGCTACCCGGCAATGGGCACCCCCCATTCGCGCAAGTGCGCCTCGATGAAGGCGACGACCTTCTCGTGCAGGACTTTGTCGCCGATGCCCGAATCCAGCGGCTCGCCAAAGGAAAAGCGCATGCTCTCGCTGGGAAGAAAGGGCCCGTAGTCCTTGAGCCATTTCCCGTTGCTCCAGGCGTTGGTCTTGAGGGCGAGCGGAACGACCGGTACCCCCGCCTTGCGGGCCAGTTTCCCCCCGATGGTGTTGAACTGGCTGCGGTCAAAGGTCACCTTCCGCGTCCGTTGCGGGAAGACCGTGATCGTCACCCCGCGCCCGAGACGCTGGCGGCCGCCATCCATCACAGCGCGAAGGTCCTCGCGCGGATTCTCCCGGCCGACGACGACCGGATCGCGCGAAATCATAATGTGCTTGAAAACCGGATACTCGACGAGCGAACGCTTCACAACAAAGGTCAGCGGCGTGAAGGGCAGGACGAAGCCGGCCATGAGGAAGGTCTCCGCGGTGCTCATGTGGTTGCCGATAATGACCGCCGGACCCTCAAGACCGGCGAGGTGGCGCGTGCCCTCGATCTTCACCGGGCAGCCGCAATTTTCAAAGATCTCGCGCGCTTTCAGGCTGGCGGTGTACCATTCTTCGTCGCCGAAGCGTCCGCGCTTCGCCATGACCGCGCTGGCAAGAACAATGCGGGTCATGCGCTGGTAAAACCCAAAGGAAGGAAAGAGCCGGCTCAGGGGAGCGGCCTTCGGGGAAAGGTTTTCGTAGTCGCAGTAGGGAGGGTCGGTCGGTCGGGGAATCATGTGCGGAAGAATTCGTGCTAATGTTCCACGTCGTTGCCAGCCAGCAATTTCTTTCCCTCTTTTCCCCATTGCCAGCAGGGGGACGAACCGCAAGGTTGGCGCACTATGCAAGGCCGCGACTCCTCCGCCGCTCTCTGGCGGCCCGGGAATTTTCTCGCCGCGCTGGGCATCTGCTTGCTGCGCGGCATGGCCCGTCTGCCCGTGCCGCTGCTGCAGAGGCTGGGTCGCGCCCTCGGGCTCTTCGTCTGGTATGTGGCCCCCTACCGGAAACGGGTCGTCCTCACCAACCTGCGCCTCTGCTTTCCGGAATGGAGGGAAAAGGAGCGACGCCAGGTGGCCCGCGAACATTACGCTTCCGCCGGCATCGGGGCGTTGGAACTGGGGCTGGCGTGGTACGCCCCGCCCGAGAAGCTGGAACCACTGGTTGATTACGAGGGCCTTGAGCACATCGAGGCGGTGCGACAGTCCGGTCGAGGTGCCCTTCTCGTCACGGGGCATTTTACCTGTATGGAACTGACCGGGCGGATGCTCACGATGCGCATTCCCTGCGGCTGCCTGTGGCGTCCGCTCAACCAGCCGCGCTTCCGCCATGAAATGCAGCGCATCCGCACAAAATACATGGACAGCGTCCTGCCCTTCCAGGACACGCGCGCCTTTATCCGCATTCTCCGGCAGGGTCGGCTTGTTCTCTACACGCCCGACCAGGGCAAACGTATCAAGTACAGCAATCTCCTTCCCTTTTTCGGTATCCCCGCCATCACAAACACCGCCACCAGCCGCATCGCGCGCATGGGCCGGGCGGCCATCGTCCCATTTTATGGATACCGCAGGCCGGACGGGCGCTACCGCGTCGTCATCGAACCGGAGCGCACCGACCTGCCCAGCGACGATCCCGATGCCGACGGGCTGGAGACCAACAAAATGGTCGAGCGCTCCGCCCGCGCCGCCCCGGAGCAGTATTTCTGGATGCACAAGCGGTTCAAGGCCCGCGGTCCCGGCTATCCCGATGTCTACGCCTCCTCGACGAATGAGGATTTGTCATCGGAATCAGCCGGGCGGTAGGGTCTTTCTTTTATGGTCTTCCAACGATACAAGGCCCTCGCCCGCCGCCAATGGCGACTGCTTCTCGTCGGCATCGCAAGCGGCCTCGTCGCCGGCATCGCCAGCGGCTTCGGCGTTCCCTTTTTCGTCCAGCATGTTTTCCGGCGCATCTTCGAGCAGAGCGAGGCGGGGTATTCGCTGCTCTACCTGTTCGGAATCGCGAGCCTGCTGCCCCTCGTCTTCCTCGTGCGCGGCCTCGCCAGCTACGCCAACCAGTATTTCCTCCACTGGACGACGCAGAACATCCTCCTCGACGTCCGCAAACAGCTCTTCGACAAGCTGCAGGTCCTGCCCATCGCCTACTTCGAGCGGCGCCAGTCGGGGGACCTCATGGCCAAGCTGGTCGGCGACACGCTGCAGGTGCAGCAGGCCCTGCAGGTGGTCGCGCGCGACGCCTTTGTCCAGCCCTTCACCTTTCTTGCCGGACTGGGCTACCTCCTTTACCTGTCCGTTACGCAGCAGCAGATCGGCTTTATCCTGCTCCTTATCGCCCTCGCTCCTCTGATGGTCTGGCCGATCCGCTACATCGGCAAGCACCTGCGCCGCCGCTCCGCGGAGCTGCAGCATACGCTCGGGGAGCTGACGGATATCATGGCGGAGAACCTGCGTGGGGTCGTCGAGGTCCGCTCCTTCAATCTCCAGGAACGCGAGGAAAACCGCTTCCTGCGCAAGCTGAAGGCCTACAACCGCTTCGCCATGAAGATCGCGAAGTACTATCACCTGACCCAGCCCTTTATGGAACTGCTGGCGGTGACGATGGTTTCCCTCGCCTTCGTCTATTCCTACCGCGAGGGCGTCGGTTTTTCCTCCTTCGCCGCCATGGGGGCCGCCCTTTTCTTCACCGTCGACGCCGTCAAACGGCTCGTGAAAATGCTCAACGGCCTGCAGCGCACGAGCGGCTCCTTCGAGCGCATCGAAACAGTCCTTACCGAGGAGGAAACGGTGCGCGATCCGGCCAGCGGGCGTTCCCTTGGTGCGGCCCGCGGCGATCTGGAATTCCGCGACATGGAATTCCGCTACAACGAGGACAGCCCGGAACCGGACCTCGCCGTCGACCGCCTCACCATTCCCCACGGCACCACCGTGGCCCTCGTCGGCCCCAGCGGCTCCGGCAAGTCGACGTTCGTCAAGCTGCTGCCGCGCTTCTATGATCCGCAGAAGGGCGGGATCCTTTTCGACGGCATCGATCTGCGCGAGCTGCGCAAGGCGGACCTGCGCCGGCGCATCGCCTTTGTCCCGCAGGCACCCGTCCTCTTCAACGGGACCATCCGCGACAATCTTCTCCTCGCCCACCCCGAGGCCGGCGAGGAAGCCATGCGCAAGGCCGCCGACAAGGCCAACGCGGCCGAATTCATCGAACGGCTTTCCGACGGGTACGACACCCTCGTCGGCGAAAACGCCATCCGCCTCAGCGGCGGCCAGCGCCAGCGCCTCGCCCTCGCCCGCGCTATTCTCAAGGACGCTCCGATCCTCATCCTTGATGAAGCGACCTCGGCCCTCGATGCCGAGAGCGAGGCCCGGATCCAGGACGCCCTGCGCGAGATCGCCCGCACCCGTACCCTCCTCCTCATCGCCCACCGCTTCGCCACCATCCGCATCGCCGAACGCCTCCTCCTTTTCGATAACGGCCGCATCCGCCGCGATGGCCCCTTCGACGAACTGCTCCAAGACGACCTCTTCCGCCGCCTCCACGAAAACCAGGTCATGGGATGAGGGGAGACCGACCATGGCGTAGGGCCGCGCCTTGCGCGCGGGCCCCGTCGCTGCCTTGAAAACCGCCGGGCGCGGGGACAAGCCCCGGCCCTACAAAGCCCCCGCCCCCCAAGGGTCCGCTAAAAATCGTGCCCGGGCTGGAATAAAGGCACCTTCTCCTCCATCCTAGGAGCATGGCAGAAGAGAAATCCTCCCCGATCCCCCGCTTTTTCAAGCGCAACGCCTTCGCTCTCCTCGCGGTCGGCGGCATTGCCACCTACGTCATGGTGGCCGGCACCACAGGCAGCTGCGGTGCCTGTTCCGCCATTACCTCGAGCCTTGGACTGCCTCCCGCCAATGTCCAGGCCGCCGGGGTCGCCGGGGGCGGTAGTGCGATGGATGCGGATGCAAGAGAGGCCCCGGAGTGGACCCTGCGCAATCTCGAGGGAGAGGAAGTCCGGTCCAGTGACTTTGACGGCAAAGTGGTCCTCCTCGATTTCTGGGCGACCTGGTGTCCCCCCTGCCGGAAGGGCATTCCGGAATTCGTTGAACTCCAGAAGGAATACGGGGACGACGGCCTCGTCGTCGTCGGCATCTCCCTCGACCGGGGCGGTCCCGATGTCGTGAAGCCATTCGCCGAGAAGATGGGCATCAATTACCCCCTCGTCATGGGAAATCAGGAAATCACCGAGCAATTCGGCGGCATCCGCGGCATCCCCACGAGCTTCCTTATCAACCGCGAGGGCGAAATTGTTGAAAAACACGTCGGCTACACGCCCAAGAACGTCTTCGTGAAACAAATCAAGCCGCTTCTGTAGGCAATATCCACTTTCCCCCTGATCCCCCCGCAAACCCCGCCGGCAGGCTCCGCCTCCGGCGGGGTTTCTTATAAGTAGCCGAACTCGTCAGAGTTTGGCCGCAGCCGCGTTCGTGAGGCTCTGGGGGGGTAGCGAACCAGCGATAGCGGTTCGGTCCGGATCGGCCGAACGGCTTTCGCTCGTTCGCTACGGATCGGCCGAACGGCTGTCGCCCGTTCGCTACGGATCGGCCGAACGGCTGTCGCCCGTTCGCTACGGATCGGCCGAACGGCTGTCGCCCGTTCGCTACGGATCGGCCGAACGGCTTTCGCTCGTTCGCTACGGATCGGCCGAACGGCTGTCGCCCGTTCGCTCCTTGAGGTGCCCGGCCAGTCCAAAGTCTCACGACTTCGGCTACCGTCCTTCACCCGCCGAAGACCCGGCGCAGCTGCTGCAGGCGCGAGTTGCCGGGCAGCTGGCGTTCCGCTTCTTCAAGAAGGCGAAGGGCCTCCGCGCGGCGATTCTGCTGCCACTGCAGGACGATCAGGTTGTACCAGGCATCGGCGTACTGTGGATCGGCCTCCACCGCTTCCTTCAGGCGGCGGAGCCCGGAGCGCAGATCGCCGCTCTCGACGTTGAGAAGGCCCATATTGAAAAGGACACGCGCATTCTGCGGATCGATCTCAAGGGCCTTTTCCAATTGCTCACGCGCCTCGAAGCTCTTCCCGAGCCGATGCAGCTCGATGGCGGCGAGGCGGCGGGTCTCCGGATTGCGCGGCTCGAAGTCCACCGCCCGCCGGGCAAGGGGCAAGGCCCGTTCCTCCTTGTCGCGATCCTGCCAATACCGGGACAGGCGCAGGGCGCCGGCAACCGTATCGGCGGTGTGCTCAAGATACGCGCGCATCTCGGCGGCCGTTTCCCCTTCCGGCGCCGGCATGCCCGGCTGCACAAGCGAGGCCGCGATACGGACGCTGCGGGAGGGATCCTCCATCAACTCGCGGCGCAGTTCCTCCCCTGCCCAGCCCAGTCCGTTGGCCCGGATGGCCGAGGCCCGCACGAGCGGATCGGGATCCCGGACTATTTCTTCGAGAAGTTTCGCGGTTGCCCGTTCGGGCGGAACATAGGGAAGCATGCCGACGAAGCTGGCCCGCCAGAAGCGGTTTTCCTCCGCGCGAAGGGCCGCGCGCAGGCGCTCCGCCAACCCATCGTCGACCTCCCCGCTCTCGATGGCATGCACAAGGCGCGCTTTCTCGCGACGTTCGGCGTTCATCTCCGGTCCGTACCATTCCTCGGCCTTTTCGCGGGACCATTCCACGGACTGGTCGCTGTGGCATTCGGTACACGCGTTCGGAATCCCCATCTCCAGCGTCAGGCGCGGATCGGGGTTGCTGAAGGAATGGTCGCGCCGCCCGTCCCGGCCCATGAAGTAGGTCACCGGCATGTGGCACTCGATGCACTGGTTGCCGGTCGATCCGGCCGGGTGCTGGCTGTGCGCGAGCGGCTCAATGATGGGCGCGTCGTCGAGCCCGCTTCCGTGGCAGCGCTGGCAAAGGGCGTTGTTCTGCGCCGGCAGGATCAGCCCGTGGCTGTGCGGATCATGGCAGTCCATGCAGGTGACGCCGGCGTGCCCCATCGAACTCATGGTCAGGGAGCCGAAGACATAGTTTTCCCCGATCACCTGTCCGTCCGGATGGTAGATCCCGAGCTGGCTGGCGAGGGCGAGGTGGAAATGGTCCTCGAAATCGTCTCCCGGGCGGAACTTGTGCGGGGTCAGTTCCTCCCGACGCGAGTGACAGGCGGCACAGCTTTCCATGATCTGCTCGTTGCTGAGGGTCTCCGTCCACTGCTCGTTGCCGTTGCGGATCTGCGAAAGGTGGGTCTTCATGCCGGGATGGCATTGCGCGCAGGTGATCCCCATGTGCGCCCACTGGCGATTGTAGCGATCCTCCACCACATCGTAGCCCTTTTCATACTCCGTCATGTGGCAGTAGGCGCAATTGGCGTCCCAGTTCATCCCCTGCCCCGTCCAGTGGCCCCATTCCCCGCGCACCCGCGGCTCGACGTCGTCGCGCTCGAAGACGGAGAACCATTCCTCCTTTTCCGTATCCCAGGCCACCTCATGCGCCTGCAGGCGCCCGTCCGGCGCAAGGTGCATGTACTGAACGAGCGGCGTCAGGCCGATGGAGCCGATGACCGGATAGCGGGTTTCGGTTCCTTCCTCGACCAGGACCGGCGCGCCGTCGCCCCGCTTCCAGCGCATCCCGCGTTCGCGGGTAAGATCCCCGCGTTCCTTGAGCAGGCGTTCCCAGTCCGCCTCCTTCAAGGGGGCGTTCGCAAGGTGGTGATGCGATCCCCGCCACGCCGCCGTCTCCTCGGCGTGGCAGTCCACACAGTAGGCCGGATCGGCGTAATCCAGTCCCTTGGCGTGGAATTTCGCCAGTAATCGTTCCGCTTCGGCGCCGACCGGCTCGGGTTGCCAGCGGTCGCGCATCAGCCATGCGGCCACGCCAAGGACGGTGATCCCCACCACAAGCGAGGGAACAAGGAGAAGAAAACGGCGGGGAGCCATGTCGCGTTTCTGGCGCGGCAATCCGCGCGTGGCAAGCAAGAGAGACGGCGTCCGCCCCCTACCTTGCCACGATCCCGTAGTAGCGGTCGCCCGCGATCTTCATGAAAGCGCCGGAAGCAAGGTCGCCGTTGTCGTACCTCTCGTCGAATTCCTGCAGGAAGGCGTCTTCCACGTCATGGCGATGAACCCCGATGGCCGACTTGAAATCGGACCCGTCTTTCTCGACATCCCAGACCCCGCCGATGGAGGGACCTTTGTTCCAGCTCGCGACGCTGATATAATCCGCCATCCCAGTGGGAATATCCCCGGAATTGAAGTCTTCCGGATAATACCCCTGCTCAAGGGAAAAGGTCATCATGGCGGCGGAATAGACCCGGAAGTCATTCGCCAACCGTCCCATTTTCGCCGAATTCTGGATCTTCTGGAAAGCGGGCACAGCGACGCTCGACAGCAAGCCGATGATCACCACCACCACCATGATTTCCACGAGGGTGAAGCCGGAGCGACCGCGGCGGCGCGGCTAGTTTTTGATCCCGTTTTCCGCTGTCATGACCCCACCTTCGCATCGGTCTTCCCCCCCCCGTCGCGAAGGGAAGCAACGATTATTCGCTTTTTCTGAAATCTTTACGGCGGCCCGGAAGAGGCTACCTGACCAATGCCCGGAAAAACACCTCGCTCGCGTCCGGCAGCCCCACACGCCGCTCTTCCCGCGCACCGGAACCATGGATACCGCCTTCCAATGTAGCCCAATCAACTCCATTCCGGCTTTCCTGGAGTTCATAGAGCAGGCCGGGAGAGGTTTGCAGGGAAAGCCGGCAATTCCCGACGCCGACCCCTTTCACTTTCAGGGTGGGAAGCCCCGCCCCCCGCGAGGGAATATCCCTTTCCGGTAAGAGCTGTAGAAACCCGAGTTCCCGGGGGCCATATTTCCACCCGTTCACCATGCGGAAATCATAAACCCGGTCCGCTTCATAGATAAACTCATCCGAGCTGGGCAGGGAGTATTGACTGTAGGTTCTCGGGTGGTCTTCCCATGCAGCGGCGGGACTCCTTCTCCATTGGAGAATTCTCGGCGGTTCATCCCAGGATCGACTCATCCGGCGCACAACCGAGAGGACCTCCGTTTGCAAGCCCTCGTCGTAAACGGTCGCCACCTCTTTTTCGACCCGGAAGATGCGGTATGCATTAGCGAAATCCCAGCGGAAGCTCGTGAAGGCGAAAGAACGCGCGGTCGCCGGTAATGTTTCCATAAGGTACCATGGACCGGTTCCGCCGAAAGTTTGCTCGACATGGTATTGAAGCGGCTCTTCCGGCTCGGGATCCTCCCAGCTTAATTCCATGTCCACGAATAAATCAAAGGGATGCCGCTGCCATTCCCCGTCCACAAAGGCGAAAAGTTCGTAGTGGTTGACGGGGCGTTCCAATTCTCCCGGGGAAAAAGTCGCCGACAGGGTATCGGCTGAAAAGACATACTCCTTGACAACCGGTTCATTGATAGGGCGGTAACCAAGAACATATCCGTCCTCCGTTTGCGTTCTTACGTCCCACTGGAAACGGAACGTAAAGGTCTGCGTAAAGGCCTCCTCGGGAATCGGGTTTCCGACCTTTTTGATGTGGCGCAATTCGACATCGGTGTGTGCGTGGGAATCGAGGCCTTCGATGACGTACCCGTTTTCGCCAACCGTCCCGTTGTAGGACCTTCCGCCCACCTCGGTGACAAAGTTCCATTGGTCGGATTCCCTGTCGCCGAGGTACAGGTCGAAAGTCGTTTCCTGTTCCGGTTCGGTCCAATTCACGCGTAAGCTGTGCTCCTGAAGGATGTCGCCGACAGGTTCCGTCGGAAGAACCCGTTCTTTCGTGCGCAATCGAAAATACAGTGGCTCCGAACCCGGTGCGACGGAAAGCTCCAGCGTTTCGTCCGCGACGGGGACGACCTCGCGGGAACGCCATTCCTGCTCCTCGAAGTCGAAAGCCTGCACCTCCAGCCTGTCACCCCCGCGAAAAGCATCCGCCGCCCAGTGCAGTTCCACTGTGTCATCGCCGTAACGGGCCGATATTCCTTCGCGCAGACCATGCTCGAGGCCGGAAGCATATAAGAGATTTAGGTCGCCGTCGAAAACATGAATCCACTGCCTGCCTTCGAGAGAGGTGAAAACCTGGAGTTCGTCGCTCAGCGCAAGGAGCGCGACCGGCTTTCCGATCAGCGTTCTCTCCTTTACCGTATGCACGAGCGTCTCGTCCCACTTTTGAATTTTCGTCTTGAAAGGGCCCCCGACGGGTTCGTGTTCGAAAAAATTCCACAGCGTGAATAAACCGTCTCCCAACCATGCGGCATCGCGGAGCAAACCGGGCAGAAAGGCGGTCTCGTTTAGATCGGAGGCATCCAGCATTCCTCCGCGCCCGGTGATATAAACGGATTGGTCCGGCGACATGCGCAAGGGGGACCGTATCACGACCTGCGACGCCGAGGTGGAGCGTTTGTCCGTGAATTCGCCGTTTTCCTTGACCTTCCACGACTCCACTTCCCCATGGGAGCCTTCCTCGTTAAGAAGGACCAACCGCCGCCGCTTTGCATCCCAGAGGTAGTCAACGGCCCTTGGAGGTCCGGAAAAATGATCGGGTCCAAGGAGTTTACCATCGGAAATACGGAAGACGCGGTAAGGGTTGTTGTACTGAATACCCATGTAATGGACGAAAATATTTTCATCCATCGCGAGGATTCCGCTCGGGGTTCCCTCGACTTTGGCAAACGCTTCCGCTTGCGGGTTTGTTTCGCCGAGGTCGTATCGCATCACCCAGCCGCTTAAGTGGGTTCCGAAAAGGGTGTGGGTCCCCGCATGATAGGAAAGCTGTTCAAATTTGTATCCAGTATAAAGGCTTTCCAGCCAACGGTAGCGTCCGGGATCCCATCGAAAAAGGGTCTTCAATGCCTTCGCATAAAGATAGACGATCCCGTTACGGTCGACAAGGACGTCGTCGGCAACGAAGACGGCCTCATCAATCGCGAGCGGCCGGTTCAGCGGTGGCAGCGACAGGGAGGATAGCGGATGGGTGGTCACGGAAAGGCCCTTCGCGGCCATTGCATCGGGAGCAAACAGGAAGATCTCACCCGCGTGAATCTGGATCTCTTCCGCCGGTACGGAAATCGGTATTGACCCTGTCACGACATATCCTGCGGTGAGGCCGACCACTTCATGTGCCTTGAGAAGAACGGGCTGCCAATTGCCGCGGAAAGCGACGTCTTTCATGGCATGCCCGATGTCTCCGACGTATTCGGATTCCACTGCATTGAACAGCATGCCGTCATCATCCAGCAGGTACTGCTGATCCGGCATGACCCATGCCCTTTCGGTTAGACCCACGTTGGAACGGGTGCCGACGCTGAACTTGGGTTCGAAAATCTCGCCCGTCTCCACGTAGCCGAAAGACCTCATGTCCGTCCCGCCAAGGTTATGGTTGGCGAGGTAGATCTTGTTCGTCCCCTTGGCGACATCGAGGCCGAAATGCCCGGGCGCGAAAACCGAATCGATCGGCGTCCCCGTCGATTTCTGCATGGAATGAAGATCGAACCAGCCCCCGGATTCGACAAGGGCGAACAACAATGCCTGATCCGTTTCGAGAGAAGCCACCGGACTTGCGAACTCATGCAGGACCGCCTCGCCGCCACCGTCGGGTCGCCGACGCACGAGGGTTTTGCCGTAGGCGAGGTAGATGCCGTCCTCATCGACCGCCATGGCGGTCGGCTCACCGCTCAGGGGAATCGAGGACAGCCAGTCGGCTTGCCGCAGGTCATAGCGGTGCAGGACGTTTCCGTCGCCGGAAAAATAGACGAGATCTCCATGGCGAAAAGGCTCCTTGCCGTCGGCGAAAGAGAGCGTGGGAGGCGAAACAAGGGCCATTAGAATCAGGAAAAAACCGGTCGATGCTTTCATAATGTCAGGTGGGAAGAGGAGGGAATCGGGCTCCCTTTCCGGGAGTTTCCGTTGTAGTTGCGCCCTCCGAAGATGTAAAGAACTCCCAAAGGTCTCCCCGAAAAAAACGGCCCCGGAAAGCTGGTGGCCGTCGGCGGCGTGGCTGTTAAGGAAGCCTCACCCCCGGTCGCGCCAATGGGAAAGAAACACGCCGACGGCGACGATGGCGAAGCCGACACCGTCCATGAGCCGCACCTGATCCCCGAACATGACCCATGCCATGAGCATGGTGACCGGCGGCCCGAAATAAAAGAGGCTCGCGACGCGGGCGGCGTCGACCCGCGCCAGCAGTTTCCACATGAGGGCGTAGGCGAGCAGGGAAACGGCGAACACCAGCCATGCCATGGTCACGATGAATTCCCGGGTCCACTCCGTGGCCAGTTGTTCCACCAGGATGGCGGGCCCGAGGAGAACGATGCAGGAAGCCAGGCTCTGCCAGAAGAGCTGCTGGCCCATTGGCAGGATACGCTCCGGCCAGCACACCTCCGTCCGCCGCTGAATAAGACTGGCCGTCGTCATGGAGAGAGCCGCCCCGAAGGGCAGCAAATAGCCATGGAAAGGGACGCCCTCGGTGGTCTCCATGCGGGCCGCCACCGTCACGGCGACCCCGGCGAAGCCGGTCAGGAGGCCCAGCCACCGCATGCGCCCGACGGGTTCCCCCACCACCAGTCCGGACAGGGCGCCGGTCGCAAGCGGCTGCAACGCCACGACGAGGGCGACGATCCCCGCCGGGACGCCTGTGGCGAGGGAGAGCAGGGTGAAGCTCAACCATGCGGCGTGCGCGAAGATGCCCACGACCGCGGCCACGGACACCTTTCTCCAGCCCGGCCAGCGCAGGCGTCCGCGCACAAGGAGATAGCCCGCCATGAGCAGGCATAAGGCAAGATAGCGCCAGAACAGCTGCGTGAACGGCCCCGCGTAGGGAAGCTCGTTCTCCGCTCCGACAAAGCCCGAATTCCAGAAAAAGACGAAGCCGACGGCCAGCAGCAAGGTCGAGGAGTTGACCGGCTTACGAACCACCACACGGCATGCATAGTCGTCCCCGGGAACTTTGGCAAGCGGGCGGCCTCTTCTGCTACCGGTAGCGCAGGGAAAGGCTCGCCACCGCGTGTGCGGCGAGGGCGAAGAGGAACAGCACGCCCAGTTCCGGGAGGATGTGCCCGATGTCCGCGCCGAAGGAAATGAGCTGGTTGAGGGCGCCCATCGCCCATGCGGTCGGGAAGAGCCGCGCG
>JAAAOD010000035.1 GCA_009908535.1 Verrucomicrobiota bacterium | reverse complement strand
GACAAAGCCCACTGTGAGCGCGACGCAAAGGAGATGGAACGCAAGCCTTTCGTTGCCGGCCTGCTGCGCGCTGTAAATGGCCGAGGCCAGTGTCTGCGTTTGTCCCGGGATGTTTCCGTCGATCAGGATCGTCGCTCCGAACTCGCCCATTGCACGTGTGAAACCAAGGATGGCAGCGGCCATAAGCCGCCGCAAACACCAGTAATCCACCCCTCTCCCCGTGGTCCGCACAGCCTCCGGCGAAGAGCGTCCCACCATAAAAATCAAGGCCGGAAGAAAGCGATTCATGCCCTCCTGCCCAGCACGATTCCCGCCAAAACCGCAAAGTGACAAAGGCTGAGTCCGGTAAAGGCTCAATCCCGGCAGGCGGAATCCACTCCTCGCTTAGCGGCCTGTTGAGACCATCATCCGAGACCGAACACGGGATCTGACCGCCGCGGAAGGACTCCACGGTGAGGTCGAGCACGGAAGCGTACGCGGCAAAAACAAAGGGGTAACGAAAAAAGCAGCAAGTCTCATAGGTTGTTCTGGACGGACGGAATGGACGCAACCCGGGTCCGGAAGGGCAAGTTTCCGGTCGTTCAACCCTTTATTCTCCCGCCGGATCCCGATGACCTCCGGGCAGGTTCCGCAAAGAAATCCCTCGGTCAACGGGCCCCACGCATGCTCTGCCGGAGGAATTGATGAATTTTCGCAAAGAACTCCGACCGGTCCTCTTCGTCGGGGAAAGCGTGCACGCCCCATGTGAAGTACTCGTATTCCACCGCTTTGCCGGCCTTCTTGAGTTGTTTCACCATCGTTTTCGCCTGGCTGATCCCAACCCGCCGGTCGGCCTTGCCGTGGAGAATCATTACGGGAGCGGCGGCCCGTTCGGCATGATGGACCGGGGAAAGCTCCTCATAGGTTTTCTCGTTGTAATCCGCGAAGAGGTCATCGGACCAGTGGCGGTGGCGGCGCTCGTCCTGCCGGCGGAGGCCTTCGAGGTCATACAGTCCGGAGATCCCGACCGCCGCGCGGAAGGGCGGTTCTTCCCGCATGATCGCTTCCACAGCGACGTAGGCACCGAAACTGTTGCCGATGACCGCCGTCTTTTCCGGTACGGCGTGTCCTTCTTTCTGTAGCCACTCCGCCGCGACAAGAATATCCTCCACGGCGTAGCGGGCGGACCGCCCTATCGGAAAGGGCCCGTGGCGGGCGCCATACCCCGTCGATCCGCGGTAGTTCACTTGCAGGACCGCGTAACCACGCGCGGCCCAGTACTGCACATAAGGATCGAAGCCCCATGTATCACGGGTGTGGGGACCGCCGTGCACCCAGAGAATGGCCGGCCACGGGCCTTCCGCCTCCGGCGTGGTAAGATAGGCCGGGATCGTCCGGTCCTCTTCGGGGACCGGAATTTCCACCGGCTGCATCGGGCGCAGATCCAATTCCCCGCTTCCGGGAAATTTGCTGATAACCGCTTGCAGGCTGTTATCGCGCAGCAGTAAGCGGTATAGTTTCCCCGGATACACGTCCGACTCGACGGAAAAATAAAAGGCCCCGATTTCCTCGTCGATGCCTAGATAACGGATCATTTTTTCCGGAAAGGCGGTTTCCAACCGCTTCTCGATCTTTTGCAGGTTCCCATCGAAAAAGAAATTGGCGGGTTTGCTGTGATGGAATTCGATGCCGAGAATCCGATACGTCCGGTTATTGCGTAGAATCCGGCCGCTGGTAAGGTCGTGGCCGGAAAAGAACCGTGGCTGGGTGATCGGCTCTCCCCGGGCAAGGTCGAGCAACTGGATGCCGCGGGTTCCCTCCCCCCCCCGGCAGCTTGCACAAGAGAAGGTGATCATTCACTGTTCCGATCGGGGAGATCCTCCCGGGCAGGGCCGCCGCCTTCTCCCACGAGTGGTCTTCCTTGTTCCACCGAAGCACGACCCGGTTTCCCTCTTTGTGTTCAATGGCGTACAGTGGCTCGCCCTGCAAATCGACAACCCAGTGGACGATGTCCCCGGTGTTTTCGGCGAGCAGCCGCGGCTTACCACCACGGACATACCCGAGGTACAGATCCCCGCCGTGGCGGGTTGTCCCGGAAAAACCCGCACGGAAGGCTTTGAAAGCGTAGCGGTCTTCCAATTGCGGAACGGGGTCCACCATACCTTTGAAAATCAGACGGTTTTTCGGCGTTGCCAGCAGCTCCACCGAGCGGCCGCGATCGAGATCATAACCGTGCAGACCCTCGGTGTAGATTCCCCACTTGCTCACGTGAAAGGCGATCGTGTCATTACTGATCCAGTACAGGTCGTCCACGTCCCGTCCGGGGTTGACCGTGATTCCCTGCGACTCCTTTTCCCGAAGGTCGAAAACGGCGATACTTCGCCGCGACTTGTACTCCGTCTGAAAGGCAAGGTAGCGCCCGTCCGGTGATAGCTTCGCCTGAAAATAATTCGGATTCCGCAGGAGACGGTCGTACGCGGGTTCGGAGTCGCCGGAGTCGGCCGCCAACGGCCCGGCAAAGAAACATCCGAAGAATAAAAGCAAGAGGCGTATGAGGAAAAAACGCGGCATTTTACGAAACATGGTGGCTTTCTTTGGCAAATGGCCGGAAAGGCAACCCTTATCCGTCGTTGCCGGGAGGAATCCCGCCGCCCGGATCGTGACCGGATCGAGCCGGTTAATGGTCTATCGTAACGCATCTTACTTCCGCAGCACCTGCTCGCTTTCCGGATCGAAGAAGTGGGCCTTGTTCATGTCGAAATGCAGTTTCACCTTCTGCTGCATCTCGTAACGGTCGCCGGATTCCACTTTGGCGATAAAGCTGTGTCCGCCGGTATCAAGGTAAAGGAAGGTTTCCGCCCCCATTGGTTCCGAAACTTCCACGATCGCCTCCGCATCGGGGAAATCGCCGAGGCCTGCGGCTTCGGCAGCTCCGAAAAGCTCGCCGCCACCTTCAAACATCGCCACGGCGTCACCCCGCGGCGATGGCGAGGTTATTCCCCGCTTACTCGTTCGGCATCAGTACCGGAATGGCTTCCCGCTGATGACGGCGATATACCCTGAAATCCCCGTCGACGGTGAGAATGGGAAATTCGCGAAAGCGCTCGCTCAGGCAGATCAGGCACAGGTCCGCAAGGTCGGGGGAGCGGGCGGCATAGCGCTTCGCCAGTCGTTCCAGTCGGGATCGGTTCGAATCAAGATCGAATTCCAACCGCAACATCCCATGGGACCGTAGAGCGAGAACCTTCTCCGCCGAACCGGTGTGGAAAGCCGCTTCGGCCAACACCGCCTCGCAGGTTGCCAAAGGGGTCTGGATCTATCCTTTGCGCGACAAGGCCTGAAGGCCTCCCTCATCGGGATGCGCCCTTCAGTAGCCGAACTCGTGGGAATTTGACCGTAGCCGATCCCGCGATAGCGGTTCGGCCCCGGTTGTCCGAACGGCTCTCGCTCGTTCGCTACGGGTTGTCCGAACGGCTCTCGCTCGTTCGCTACGGGTTGTCCGAACGGCTCTCGCTCGTTCGCTACGGCGGCGCCAAGCGGGGTAAAAGATCCCCACAAAGCCTTTCTCGGCCTGAAGGGCCCGAAGGAGGGCAGCTCCGGCGGAGTTCCTCCCGCCGGTCCTCCGAGCCCTTGGAACGTAGCCGACCCCGCAAGAGTTTGACCAGCGGCTCACGGCGGCGAGAAAATGTCGGTCTCGACAGACCACAGCCAACCTTCAAGGTACAGAATCCTTTGTTTTATCGCATGGAAACCACGAACCTTCCCTCCCATCTCCTCTTTACCGGCAACCCGTGGACGCTGACGGAATATCCCGACGCGGAAACCGAATAGACCTTCCGGCGGAAACTTGAGTTCTTTGCCGAGGCGGGCTGCGGCGCCTCCTCCAACGTCTTTCCTCCCTTCGCTAACCCCTTAACGCGCTCATCATGCTCGAACGCCTGCAAATCCTCCCCAAGCCGCTGAAAATCGTCGCGTGGATCCAGATCATTTCCATCGGACTGAGCCTCTTTGCGATCCTCTTTTCCCTAGGCTCCATCCCGCAAGAGGAAATGGTCTCCAGTTTCGCCAGCATCCTCATCGGCGCATTGATCCTCTGGGGAATTCTCGAGGGTTCCAATGTCGTCCGTATCATCGCCCTTGTTCTCGCCTGGCTGGGAATGGTCTCCGCCAGCCTGCTGGTTCTGCTGGCGCTGCCCACGGTGGGTGTCGGCGTCATCGCCTTTGCCCCGCCGCTCATCCTTACGGGCATTACCATATGGGGTCTGAGCTGCGAGGAATCCAAAGCTTATTTCAAGGGCGGTGGAGGCAAGGGCGCCAAGGGTATCCCCGATGTGCGCGACCTTGAATAGGATACATTTCCCGTCCTCCCTGCGATGGATGGCCGCAAGAGCCCGTTCGCCATTAAGAAATCGGTAAAAAATCCGATCCCTTTGCGGTCGCTGATGGAGCGTCTCTTTTTCCACGGCAACGGTCATTCTTCTTTAAATCAGGTCTTTCCCCACAAATCGACCAAGGGGGTTTAGCCCAAACTTGAGGCGACTCTCTGATTGTTCCTTCAGCGGCGTAAAAAACCTCCGAATCTGCTGGAATTTACAACTCCCCGCTCTTCTGGATTCCCCGCCGGTGCCATTTTGGAGACAGAAAGACCATCATGGCGCGCAAAATAGCATTCATCAACTACAAGGGAGGCGTCGGTAAAACGAGCTGCCTCGTCAACATCGGAGCGGTCCTGGCACAACAGGGAAAACGGGTTCTTCTCGTCGATCTGGACGCCCAGTCGAACTCCAGCATCTGGCTCATGCGGGTGGATCGCTGGACGGAGCTGCACACGAAGGGAAAAGGCTCCCTGTTTTCCATCTTCGTTCCCGGGGAAAGTACGCTCGGCGACATCCGGGTTCGCGATGTGGTCACCGAGCGGGATGGCCGGGCGCTGGTCCCGGGTCTCGATCTGATCCCGACGGGATTCAACCTCATCGACCTTGAACAGGAATACGCGCCGCCCGATAAGGAGCCGCCTTACCTCCGGTTCTGGAAACAGCTGAAGGAAATTGAAGCGGATTATGACTACATTCTGTTCGATTGTCCGCCCAACGTCTTGCGTGCCTCCCAGTGCGGCCTTTTCTGCGCCAACGAGGTCATCGTCCCGGCCAACCCGGATGCCCTCAGCCTCATCGGCTTCACCCTTATCACGGGCAAGCTTCTCCAGTTCAATGAGCGCTCCGTCACTTACCGGGCCACCGGCATGGGACCGCAGGCCCTGATCAACGGCGTCCTTTTCAACTCGGTGAAAACAGCTACCGACATTGAAGTGCCCAAGATGCGCATGCAATTCCGGGTCAATCAATTCCGCAACCAGAAGAAAATCTCTTCCCGGGCGCGCATTTTCCACTCCATGATCCGCGACGCCATCGTTGTCCGCCGTGCCGTCACGCTTGGTCTGCCCGTACTCAGCATGGAGAACGAAGGGGTGATCGAGGATTACCGGTCCGTTGCCTCCGAGCTGGAGGAAATGAACAGCCAGCCGGCGCCCTCCCCTTTGCATTCCTTCCACCAACAAACCGCTACCGCTCATGAATGAATCCACCTTCTCCGCCAATGAACCGCTTCCCTTTTCCTCCAAAGACTGGGACCGGCTGCGCTTCGTCCTGCAGGATTCCATCCTCGTCGATACAAGCCTCAACAAACTCGCCATCGACTTCGGCATGAAATGGCCAATCCGCGGGCCCGAGGAAACGCCGCGGAAATACATCGGCTACTCGCTGGAGGCGCTCGCCGATCTTCCCGAATTTTTCGGCAAGGAAAACCGTCTCCCTATCCTGTACTCGATCCTCACCGAAACCCAGTCCATGGACGACCCCTTCTACAGCATGGCCGATCAGTTCGAGGAAGTTGCAAAACAGGAAGACGACACCGTAAAGGCATTCCGCGAGCTGGAGATCCCTCCCGATTTCCCCATCGCCTTCGTCAATCTTTCCCCGGGTACGCGCACGCTCTGCAGCACCGAGAAAATCACCGAACTGCACCAGCTGGTCGATTTCTCGAAACGCTGCGCGAAATCCATCCACCTTGTCGGCGACCTGCACAGCCTCGTGAACGCTTTGCTGCAGGGCAACCGCGAGACCTTGCACCAGTTCCTTCCCTTGCGAAAAGGCCAGAGCGGCCTCTTTCTTGCCGAGTGCCTCGGCCAATATACCACCCAGCTTTCCCCCCCTGAAGCGGCCACGCTGCTGCAATTCTACAAGCGGCCGACCACCCGGCAGGCCTGGGCCGAAGCCAGACCGCTTCCCAAAAACCAGATACCGGCTTTTCTCGAGGGCATCAAGGAGGCTGTACAGCAATGTTTCGGGTTTTTCCCAGATCAGGCCCAGCAACTCCGCCATGCCGTCGCCAGCGGCGATTCCCAGAGCGTTCGGTTTTTCGCCTCCATCGAGGACGCCGATGTGGAAAACCTCTGCATCGCCATGGCTATGGCCGCCCTCGACAGGAAACCGCAGAGCAAGTCGATCCTCGGCCGGTTTTTGTCCTGAAATTCCCATTACCTTCACGCAGCCATCGTCATGTCCTTAGCACTAAAAATTTCCTCGCCTTCTTCGGGACTTTCCATCGACGCTATCCTCCAGCGAACCCGTCCGGCTGAAAGGCTTTCCAACAATCTCATCCCTTTCAGGAACCCGAACCCGGATGCTTCCGAGAAAGAGGAAACCAGCCATGATCTCCTCGAAAGAGAAAAGCACCTGTTCCAGACGCGCGCGGAGTTGAACGAGCGGGAACGCCTGGTCAACGAGTCGGAACTCCTCCTCTCGGCGCGGGAACGCCTGCTCGACAACCGCGAGCAGCTGCTTTCCAAGCGCATGTCCGCCTTCGCCAGGAGGCATGGTAATAACGAATGGCTGCAGAAAGCCCTCTCGGAAACCAAAGCTGCCCTCGCGATGGCGAACGAAGCCTTTGCCGAGAAAGAGGAGCTCGTGGAACGCCTGCAGCGTGAAGTCGAGGAACTGAAACAAGCCCGGGCCCAAGTCCCCGCCAATCCAACTGAGGAGTCCGGGAACGACGATCCTTACGCCAAGGTCAGTGCCCCCTCCCTTGCCGAGCAGGTGGCGCTGTTGAAGGAGCGCGAGGCCTTTATCGAGGAGAGTGAGAATACCCTCTTCAACAAGGCCCAGGAGCTGCAGGAACGGGAAACCCGGCTCCAGCACGCGGAGGAGACGGCGTAATGTCCGCGTTCAAATCCTTCAGGAAAGGGTTTTCAAAGCCGCGCGGGCAGTGTATGACCTCTCCGCGTCATGTTTCTCTCGCTCCGCGCTCTCTGGAAAGCTCTCCGCGGCAACAGCCTGACCTTTTCCCTCGTCTTCGCCGTCGCCGTGTTGGGTGGCTCCCTCGCCTTTCTTTTCTCCATCCTGCTGATCGGGTTTCTTGCCAGGCGGGAGCAGAAACTGCCTCTCCGCCTCCGTTTCAAACGTCTGTGCAGCCTCCTCCTGATTGTGGGCTCCCTTATTCTCGGAGCGATCTTCTGGCGTTACCAGGCCCATCTTGAGAAACAGTACGAGAACAGTTTTGTTCCCGGGCCCAAGTTCGAGGAACCCCGTCGGGAACTCCCACGGCGCGGACCTCCGCACCGGCGGTAGCCGCCCGACAAGTACGGCAACCGCGCACCCCCGGCAAGCGTTTCCAGACAGCCAGCGGGCGCACATGGCGCGCTCCCCGCTATCCCGTGAAATACCGAACTCCAGCTTCGAAAAGCGGTTGTTGCTGCTCCCCCGGGATGTTGATCCCGACCCCCGGCCCGGTCCTTTCGGTGTGCCCCATGCGACCGAAAATTCGTCCGCACACGCTGGTGATGCCCTCGATGGCATGAAGGGAGCCGTTGGGGTTGTGTGGAACCTCCATTGTCGGGTTTCCGGAGGAATCCACATATTGCGTAGCGACCTGGTCATTACGAAAAAGTTCCTCGAGCACGCTTTCTTCGGCGATGAAGCGGCCCTCGCCGTGCGAGACCGGCGTCAGGTACTCCGCCCCGAGAGGGGAAAGGCTGAGCCATGGCGATTTCCTTGAAACGACCTTCGTTCGCACATAACAGGAAACGTGACGGCCGAGAGAATTTTCCGTCAGGCTCGGACCCTCGCGCGGCCCGGGCTCGATTTCTCCATGCGGCAGGAGCCCCAGTTTCACGAGCGCCTGAAATCCGTTGCAGATGCCGAGAACAAGCCCGTCGCGCTCGTGGAGCAGACGGTGGACGGCCTCAGAAAGCCCCGGATGTCGGAAAAGGGAAGCGATGAACTTGCCCGATCCCCCGGGTTCATCTCCGGCGCTGAACCCGCCCGCCAACATGAGGATTTGCGCATTGCCAAGCCCGTCCGTAAGCGCGCGGACGCTTTCCTCCACATCGCCATGCCCGCGGTTGCGAACGACCATCTCCATGACCTCGGCGCCCGCCTCGCGGAAGGCCCGCGCACTCTCGTATTCGCAGTTCGTTCCCGGGAATACGGGGAGCAGGACGCGGGGCTTCGCCACGGTTTGCAGTGCCTTTTTCGGCACGTGAGGTTCGTGCAACTGGCTGCGGATGCTTGCGCCGGAGGCCCCCGCTTCATCCGGACGGGTGGGAAAGACGCCCTCCAGAGAACCTTCCCAGTACGCCCGCAACTCCCGCAGCGACAATTTATGTCCGTTGAAGGAGATCGCCTCCGCTCCGCTGGTCTTACCCAGGACTACCCCCGGCAGCGAGGAAGGATCCACGCCCTCCCGCAATTCCAGAAGGAGATCCCCGTAGGCCGGAGTGAACAGTTCTTCCGCCGTGACGGGCCTTTCAAAAGCGAAACCGTGCCGGTTCCCGAAGGCCATGCGGCTGATCGCGGCAGCGACGCCCCCCTCCCCGACGCAGGAGGCGGAGAGAATACCGCCCCTGTCCACGGCCTCGGCTACGGCGCGGTAGTGACTGCGCAAGGACGTCCATTCGGGAAGGCCGGCATCGTCCAACGGCACCGGCACCCTCACCACGGCATGGTCCGGTCCCTTAAATTCCGGGGAGAGGATCCGGTCCACCCTGGTCACGCAGACCGCGAAAGCGACCAGCGTGGGCGGAACGTCCATGTCGCGAAAGCTCCCCGACATGGAGTCCTTTCCTCCGATGGCGGCAATGCCCAGCTCCCGCTGCGCTTTCCAGGCCCCGAGAAGCGCGGACAAGGGTTTTCCCCACCGCTCCGGCTCCTCACGCAGCCGCTCAAAATACTCCTGCAGGGTCAGCCAGCAGGCCTCGCGGCGTCCGCCGCTTGCCACGATGCGGCCGACCGCCTCGACGACGGCGAAGACCGCCCCATGGAAGGGGCTCCAGTGCGAAAGCCGCGGCTGGAAACCGAAGCTCATCAGGGTGGCCGTGGTTGTCCCGCCCTCGGGAACGGGAAGGAGGGCGGCCATGGCTTCCGGGGGCGTCACCCGCTCACGGCCCCCGTGCGGATGAAGGACGGTCGCGCCGCCCACCGTGCTGTCAAAGCGCTCGCTGAGGCCGCGTTGCGAACAGACGTTGAGGTCGGCCAGGACCGCTTTCCATTGCCCGGCAAGGTCCTCTTTTCCCGGAAAGGCCGGCCCCGGCCGCCCGTTTTCCGGATGGACAACCCGCGCTGTCGCCTGTTGCCGCACCCCGTTGGAATCAAGAAATTCCCGTTCAATCTCGACAATAAGGTCTCCCCGCCAGCGCATGCGCAGGACTGGCGCTTCCGTCACCCGGGCGACGACGCTGGCCTCAAGGTTTTCCCTCGCCGCCCAGGCCCGGAAAGCTTCCTGGCCTTCCTCCGCAATCACGACAGCCATGCGCTCCTGCGACTCGGAGAGGGCAATCTCGGTTCCATCGAGCCCGGCGTACTTGAGCGGAACAGCGTCAAGATCCACCTCCACGCCGGCCGCGAGCTCCCCGATGGCCACGGAAACCCCGCCGGCCCCGAAATCATTGCAGCGTTTGATCAGCGAACTGACCTCGGCGTGGCGGAAAAGACGCTGAAGTTTTCGTTCCGTGGGCGGATCGCCCTTCTGCACTTCGGCGGCGTTCTCAAGGGCGGTCTCGCTGTGGGCCTTGGAGGATCCGGTCGCGCCCCCGATGCCGTCCCGACCAGTGCGCCCTCCGACAAGAAGGATGACATCGCCGGGCTCCGGAGTTCCGCGCACCACCTGGCGCCGCGGGGCGGCCCCGATGACCGCCCCGATTTCAAGGCGCTTGGCCACGTAGCCGGGATGGTACAGCTCCCGGACAAGGCCGGTGGCGAGGCCGATCTGGTTGCCGTAACTGCTGTATCCATCGGCCGCCCCGGTGGTGATTTTCCGTTGCGGCAGTTTTCCCGGCAGGGTGTCTTCAAGGGACTGCCGGGGATCGCCCGAACCCGTTACGCGCATCGCCTGATAGACGTAACTCCGTCCCGAAAGGGGATCGCGGATGGCCCCGCCGAGACAAGTCGCGGCGCCCCCGAAAGGCTCGATTTCCGTCGGGTGGTTGTGGGTTTCGTTCTTGAACATGAGCAGCCATTCCTCTTCCCGCCCGTCCCGGTCCACGGGGATGACGATGCTGGCCGCGTTCACTTCCTCCGATACCTCGAGGGCAGGCAGCCGGTTCTCCGCACGGAGGCTTTTCATCCCCATAAGGGCGATGTCCATCAGGCAAACGGGCCGGTCGGCGGCCTTTTCTCCGTAAACATCCGCCCGCGCACGCCGGTAGTCCTCCCACGCTGCCTTCACCGGCCGGGTCAAGGGGCCCTCGGCAAAGCTGACCTCCGTCAACTCGGTCAGAAAGGTCGTGTGCCGGCAATGGTCGGACCAGTAGGTGTCGAGCAGCTTGATCTCGGTCACTGTCGGTTCCCGCCTCGCCTTCTCACGGAACCATTGCTGGCAGAAGGCAAGATCGGCCATGCTCATGGCAAGGCCCAGTTCCGCGTGCAGGGCCTCCCGGAAGGTGGCCTCCCCGTTACGGAATCCCTCCAGTCGGCAAACCGCCGGCGGCGGCGCCAGCTCGGGAAGGAGAGTCCGCGGCATCGCGAGGTCCGCTTCACGTGAGTCCACCGGGTTGATGCGCCACTTCTTGATGCGCTCGAGTTCGCCCCCGGCAAGGGTGCCCTCAAGGACGAGCACTTCCGCGCAACGGACCACCGGGGTGCAATCGGCCAGCACCTTCAGGCACTGTTCCGCGGAATCCGCCCGCTGGTCGAACTGCCCAGGGAGGTATTCCACCGCGAAAACCGCCGCTGCACCGCTCGCTTCCAGCTCATCCAGGGCCTCCTCCGTGGCCGGTTCGCAAAAGAGCCCTTGCCGGGCCGTCCGCCACGTTTCGTCGTCTATCCCTTCCACCTCATACCTCGACAGGCTGCGTACCGCCGTCAGCCCCTTCACTCCGAGGTCCCTTGCCAGCTCCTTCCGCAGGCTGTCATTGCGGAAGGCAGGGCGTTTCTCCACAAAAACACGCCGAATCATGCCTCCCTTCTGGGCGAGCGTCCCCGAGGGTCAAGCCTGCCCGGTCGGCGTGCTGAAAATCCGTTCGGAAAAGAATTTGCCCTCGAGGGTCCACCTGCCCACGTTGGGCATTTTCCCGCGCGGACCCTCCAGCTTCCCAATGAGCGAGTTGATCAAGCACCACTGTGGAATCGCCATGATCCGGCTGAAAAAGCCCCTGGCTTTCTTCCAGCAAAAGTATGGTTCCCCCCTCTACGGCTTCAACAAGCTGTTTCTTCTCATGGAGAAACAACACAACCGCGGCCAGGACGGAGCCGGCATCGGTTGCGTGAAGCTGAATGTGGAGAGAGGACAGAAGTTTATGAACCGCGAACGCGCCCTGAAGGAGAATTCCCTCGGCCAGCTCTTCAAAAAGCCGCTCAAGCGCTACGACAAGGCGGTCCAGCGCGGCCTCATCATTCCCGAGTTCCCGGAGACCGTGAAACGCCATTTCGATTTTGGCGGGGAGGTGCTCATGGGGCACCTCAGGTACGGAACCTCGGGGGAATTCAAGGAAAGCTCCTGCCATCCCTACTTCCGCCGCAGCAACTGGCCGACCCGCAACCTCATGGTCTGCGGTAATTTCAACATGACCAACACCCCGGAGCTGAATGAAATCCTCATCCAGCGCGGCCAGCACCCCATTTTTGATACCGATACCCAGACCATCCTCGAGGAAATCGGCTTTCATCTCGACGAGGCTCACGACGCCATCTACCGGCGGGTGCGGGACGAGGAACAGCTTCCTGGCCACGAGATTCCCAGCATTATTTCGCGCGAACTCGATATCGTGAGGATTCTCCGCAAAGCCGCCGCTTCATGGGACGGCGGCTACGTCATCCCCGGCCTCATCGGCAACGGGGACGCCTTTGTTATGCGCGATCCCCGCGGAATCCGCCCCGTCTACTTCTTCGAGGATGAGGAAGTCATCGCCTTCGCCTCCGAACAGGTCCCCCTGCAGACCGCCTTTGACAAGGACAGCCGCGATATCCGGGAAGTCCGGCCCGGCCATATCATTTCCATCAAGGCGGATGGCTCCGTCCGGGAGGCGCCCTTCCATGATCCCCTGCCGCGTACTTCCTGTTCGTTCGAAAGGATCTATTTCTCGCGCGGCAATGATCCGGAAATCTATCGCGAGCGGAAGGCCCTCGGGGCAGCCCTTTGCCCGCAGATTCTCAAGGAAATCGGCCACGATCTCGAGCATGCCGTCTTTTCCTACATCCCCAATACGGCCGAAACCGCCAGCTACGGACTCCTCCACGCCCTTCGGGAGGAGCGGCGATCCACCGTCAAGGCGGAGATCCTCGCCGCGCAGGAAGCCGGTACCCTGTCGGAAGAACTGATTGACCACCTTATCCTCCGCAACTGGCCCCGGGCCGAAAAAATTGCTCACAAGGATATCAAGCTGCGCACTTTCATCTCCCAGGAAAGAGGCCGCAGCAAGATGGTTTCCCACGTTTACGACATCACCTACGAGGTGGTGAATGCGGAGGATCAGCTCGTCGTCCTTGATGATTCTATCGTCCGCGGCACCACCCTGCGCGAGTCCATTATCAAGATCCTTTCCCGGACCAATCCCCGCAAAATCATCGTCGCTTCCACCGCTCCCCAGATCCGGTATCCCGACTGCTACGGCATCGACATGAGCGAGCTGGGCAAATTCATCGCCTTTCAGGCCGCCGTCGCCCTGCTCAGGGAGCGTAATGCCGAAACCCGCATTCACGAGGTCTACAAGGCCTGTCTCAGCGAGGTCAAGAAGCCGAAGGAAGACCAGGTCAATTGCGTCAAGGAGATCTACGCCCCCTTCAGCACGGAAGAAATATCCGGAAAAATCGCCGACCTTCTCTATCCCTCCGACATTCCATGGCAGGGTGAGCTGCGGATCCTGTACCAGACCATCGGCAACCTGCACGCCGCCATTCCCGAGCATACCGGAGACTGGTATTTCACCGGCAACTACCCGACCCCGGGAGGCAACCGCACCGTCAACCGGGCTTTTATCGACTACTTCGAGAACCGCAGGGGACGCAGCTACGATGCCTGAGAAAAAATCCGCCTCTTCCGCCTACGCCCGCTCTGGCGTGGATGTCGCCAAAGCCGACCACCTCCTCGACCGGGTCAAACCCGCCCTTGCCAGGGCGACCCGCCCGGAGTCCCTCGGCGCCATCGGAGGCTTTGGCGGCTTTTTCGACATTTCCCGCCTCGGGCTTCGCCATCCCGTCCTTGTCAGCAGCACTGACTCCGTCGGGACCAAGGTGACGGCCGCCCGCCTCTGCGGCCATTACCGGCACCTCGGGGCCGACATTGTCAACCACTGTGCCAATGACATCGCCGTCTGCGGTGCGGAGCCTTTGTATTTCCTCGACTACTACGCGACAGGCGTTCTCAACACGACCTACGTCACCCTCATGAAGGGACTCGCCAAGGCCTGCACGGAGGGAAACATCGCCCTTGTCGGGGGCGAGACCGCCGAACTTCCCGGCGTGTATGCCAAGGGCGAGTGCGACCTCGTCGGGACCATCGTCGGGGCGGTGGAGAAAAGCGCCATTCTCACTGGGGAGGCCGTCCGGCCGGGGGATCAGCTGCTGGGGCTCGCCTCCAGCGGACTGCACACCAACGGCTATTCCCTCGCCCGGCGTATTCTCTTCCGGGAATTGCGCCTCGATCCGCGCGATCCCCTTCCCGGGCAGAAGACCCGCACGGACACGGCGCTGCTGAAGCCCCATCTCAACTACAGCCCCTTCCTGCAGAAAACCTTTGCCGCCGTCAACGAGGGTCCCCGGGCCTCCGCCAGAAAGGGCAATGCCGTTTTCGCGGCCGCGCACATCACCGGGGGTGGCTTTACCGGAAACCTTTCCCGCGTTCTCCCCGGCAACTGTAGCGCCCTTATCGATACAAATTCGTGGAACCCGCTTCCGATCTTCAAGGTCATGGTGGAAAGCGGGGAGGTCGGGAAGGAAGAGGCCTACGAGGTCTTCAACATGGGCATCGGACTGGTCCTGATCGTCGCAAGGGACGCGGTCAAGGAAGTAAGCCAACTCGCCCGTTCCTGCGGGCACCGGCCCTCCGTGATTGGCGAGGTCACCCGCGGGAACGGCTCGGTTGGATTGTCTTTCTGAGGCCACCGCTGGACTGCTTAGCCGCCCACGACATCCGCAGGATGGTACTCAGGTTGAGCACCGCTTTTCGACGCCACATGCGCGCCGATGGACAGGGCCCGCCGCAGACCCTCCAGAGGAGAAACCTTGCGCAGGGAAGCGTCGAGAAAGGCGGCCGTGAAAGCGTCACCCGCACCGACCGTGTCCGCGACCTCCACTTTCGGAGCCAGGCCCTCGTAGACTTTCTCTTCATCCAGAAGCACCGCCCCTTTGCCGCCGCGGGTGACGACGATGGTCCGCACGCCTGTCCGGTCGCTAAGGTTGCGCAACTTTGCCTCCAGACTCTCTGTCGTCGGCAGGTCGCTAAGCGCCTCCAGCTCCTCCTCGTTCAGTTTGATCACCGTCGCCCGGGAGGCCCACTCGAGGGCGTTGCCGGCATCGTCGTAGGGCGCGCGCAGATTGACATCGCAAAGCCGGACCGGGACTTTCGCAAGGAGGGCGCCGAGGGTCTCCCGGTTCGTCGCCGATCGTGTGCTGAGGGTACCGTAGACAAGCGCGGAGGCCGCACCCGCTTCGGCAAGGAGACTCTTCCCGGCGGAGATCCCGTCCCAGGCCGCGTCCTCGAGAATCTCGTAGCGGGCATCCCCCGCGGCATTCAATTCCACAATGACCGCGCCCGTTTCCGCTTTTTCGCTCTTTTGTATTTGTTCGGTCGCTACGCCTTTTGCCTGCAATCGCCGCAGGGTCTCCCGTCCGAGAAAGTCCCTGCCGATCCGTGAAACAGGAAGGGCCTCCCGGCCAAGACAGTGCAGGTGATAAGCCACGTTAAGGGGTGCCCCGCCGAGAAAGATTCCCTCGGGAAGGGCATCCCAGACAATTTCACCGAAACAGAGGATCTTTTCACTCATAGTGCCGATTTTTTTGCGTTGGAGGCGGTCGCGGTTCCCGTAATGCGCAGGTCATAACAGGCGTGGAGGAATTCGCTGCAGCTCCAAGCCTGGTAGGCCTTGCCCATCGGCTTCCCGGTTTGTCCGTGCGCCCATTCATTGAATTCCCATTCCGCATGAATGCCGCTCTGGTTCAGCTTCGCCAGCTTCAGAAGCTCGTTCAGGGCGACCTCCCGCAGTCCGATCTGGTTCACGAAGCGAACCCACTGCGCCCCGATAAAGGGCCAGAGGCCGCCGTTGTGGTAATGATGCGGAAGATTGAGCAGATTGACGACGTAGTAGGTCCGCCAGCCCGGATCGCCGGCCTGTACAACCGGATAAAGATTCGCGACCGGGAAAGGTTCGTTGACGCCGGTCCCCCAGAGGAAGCGGAAGGAGATCTTCGCCCGCTCCATGTCGAGGACGTTGTGCAGGGAAGCGAGAATGTTCCCGTAGACGTCGCACCGCCAGTCAAAGTCGAACGGCGTCACCTGGGCGATGAGGTAGTTGGTGTCCCCGAGAGAGAACTGTTTGTCGGCGAAACTGTAGCGGGAGTTCTCCCCTCCCTGCGTGGTCGGCCAGAACTTATGCAGAATGGCCGCCTTGATCGAGGAGGCCCAGCGGATGTAGTCCCCCGCCCGGTGCCATTCACCCAGCATCTCGAGAAGCCGGCCAAAGCAGATGTTGGCCCGGAACCAGAGGATTTCATCGTAGAGGACATTGTAACTGCGCCCGAACAAATCCGTCCAGTCGCCCGCCTCGGGAATTTCAAGAAGGGCGTCGTTGTTGCTGTCATGCGCACTCAACCAGTTCATCGAACGCTGCAGAACGGGAAGGGAGTACCGCAGCAGTTCCATGTCTCCCGTCGCGTTGATGTATTCGTAAAAGGCGATGATGACCCAGAGCCCGCTGTCAATCGAGCAGATGGCCCCGACGCCGCTGTAATCCGGATGTCCGTTGTCGATGCTGACGTTGGCGGGCAGCTGCCCTGTCGGGGAAACATGTTCCAGCAGGGTGGTAAGGGTGGCTTTCGCACAGGAAAGCAGCTGTTCGTCATTGCAGGTCAGGGCTCCGATAACCGTTATGCTGCCGTCTCTCGCCCAGACGCTTCGGTAATTCGCATCCGTCCCGCGGCTCTCGTTATCCTCGAGCGAACAGGCGGAAAACCCGACCGGCGTGATGTTCCTGCGAAGGCCCTCGATCGCCTTTTCACGGGCGTGGCGTAAGAAGGCAAGATCCTCCTTGCCCAGGTGCGCGACCGGCTCCTCCTCCAGAAAATGGTGCAGGCTTTCATGCTCGGCCACCTCGACAAGGTCGCTGTCGACGGGGCCTTCCGCGCGCTGGATCTCCTTCACCACCCCCATCGCCTCTAGCGCCTCCAGAACGCCGTCGGCACAGACTTCGCGGGCCACGTACACCTCCTTGCCGATAATGGCCTCCAGTAGTTCCGGCTGCGCGTTGCCCACGACGATCCCCCGCACTCCCCGCTTCAGGATCATTGCCGAATCGTTGCCGGTATCCCCCGCCACCGCACACTGCTTGCGCGGAATCCGCAGATGCTTGAGCAGCCAGCTGAGCGCGTTGCCCTTGTTCGCGAATTTGGGCAGGATATCAAGGTCGCGATTACTCGAATACACGATATTGATGTCCAGGCCCGCCCTCTCAAGGGCCCCGTCAAGGGCGTTGATGTCCTCCTCACCGAGGTCCATCGCATACCAGCTCGATTTGTAGTCCGTCTGGTAATACGCCGGTTGCAGGGTCGCTCCGGGAACCTGTTCGCGGAGCACCCGCTCGACGGTTTTCTTGTCCCAGCCTTCTTCGAGAATGGTCTGGAACGACTTCAGGGGCTTCTTCGCCTTGAAATCGTAAATAAGGGTCCCCACCCCGCAGATCAGGTAATCGGGAGGAGGCAGGATGCCCTCCTTGATGAGGGAGAGGGTGTCGTCCAAAAGCCGCCCGGTGTTGTAGCACAGCAGAGGACGCCCCCCGGCTGGCAGCTTCAACCAGGTGTCCCGGAAAGTCTGCGTCGCGTCCAGCTTGCCGAGAAGAGTCCCGTCTAGATCGGAGGCAAAGAAACGGAGCGGAGCTTCGTCTTTGGTCATGTCGGTTTACTCGTCGCTGACGACGATGGAGGGGGTTTTCCGGCCTTCCACCAGCTTGAGAATCTGCTGCGCGATCCCGGTCCAGGTGAACAGGCTGCGGACGGTGTGGGCGCCCTCTGTCGCCATGCGGTCGCGGATCTTTTTGTAGCGGATCGCTTTCAGGATGGTGATACCGAAATCGACCTTGTCAAAGGTGTCCGCGAAAAGGGCATCCGTCCCGTAGGTAAGAGTTCGATACAGTCCTCCGTGCGTCGTCACGACGGTGGGCGTTCCACAGGCCATCGCCTCGATCGCCGTCATGCCGAAGGGTTCGTAACGGCTGGGCAGACAGAAAACATCCGCCGCCCGGTAGAAATCGGGCATTTCCTCGTCGGGAAGCGAATCGGTGAGGATCACACGATCCTCAAGGCC
>JAAAOD010000128.1 GCA_009908535.1 Verrucomicrobiota bacterium | reverse complement strand
TCATTGCCGGCGAAGGAGATGAGGACAAGGCCATTGCCTTTGAGGGCGCGGAGGCCAGCCTCGTCCAGTTCGGTCAAGGGGGGAAAGCGGATCCCGGCGGCCTCGTAGTGGGGGAGGAAGGCGCGGCCGGCCCCATGCAGGGCGATGGGGGCGTCTTCTTCGGCGAGGGCGGCGAGGACGCGCTGGCTTTTGCCGAGCGGGTAGCAGGGAAGGACGGAGGTACGTCCCTTGCGACGGTTGTGGCGCCACCACTGCAGGAGCTCCTCCCGGACCTCGTCGGGATCCGGCCATTGGTAAATGGGCAGCCCGAAGGTGCATTCGGTGATAAGGGTGTCGCAGGCAACCGGCTCGTAGGGCTCGGCCGCTGCGTGCGCATGGGTGGCGTTGTGGTCGCCGGTGACGACGGCGACCTCGCCTCCGGCTTCCATGCGGACCTGGGCCGATCCGAGGACATGGCCGGCGGGATGCAGGGAGAGCCGGACCTCGCCGAGGCGTGTGGGCTGGTCGTAGAGGAGCGCGTTCACGACGGCGTCGCGACCGACGCGGAGGCGCACCAGTTCCTCGCCGGAGGCGGCGCACCAGTAGGCTCCCATGCCGCTGCGCGCGTGATCGGCGTGCGCATGGGTGACGACGGCCCGCGGCACCGGTCGCCAGGGATCGATATAAAAATCCCCCGGTGGACAATAAAGGCCGGAGCTTGTTACCTTCAGCAGATCCGTTTCACTGTCCTTCACGTCTGCAACGAAGTCCACCTCGGCCCCGCCGACAAATGCAATTGTCCGATTCCGTTTTCTTTTATCTCTACCTTGCCCTCTTTCCCCTGCTGGGGGCGGGGCTGGGTTGGCTGACGAACCGTCTGGCCATCCAGATGCTCTTCCGCCCCCGGCGGCCGTGGACGGTTTTCGGCCTGCGTTTCCAAGGCCTTATCCCGCGCCGCAAGGAGGAACTGGCGGTGCGCATCGGGGAAATCGTCGAGCAGGAGCTGTTGAACAAGCACCTTGTACGCAAGGAAATCTCCCGCATCGACCTGCAGCCTTACCTGCACGATTTCGCCGGACGCATGGTGCGGGAACGCCTCGCTCCCCGCCTGCGCGCCTTCCCTGTGGTCGGCGGACTGGTCAATGACCGCCTGCTCGATTCCCTTCACCGCATCGCCGTGGAGAGCCTCCGCAGCGAGACCGAACCCATGCTGCGCAAGGTCTCTTCCGAGGTGGAGCGGCACCTCGCTTTCCGCCGCATTGTCGAGGAGCGTGTGCGCACCTTCGAGGTCGAGCAGTTGGAGGTCCTTGTTCGCTCCCTTGCCCGCAAGGAGTTCCAGCGTATCGAATGGCTGGGCGGCCTCATCGGCTTCGGGGTTGGGGCGGTGCAGTCCCTCTTGCTCCTCCTGGCGGGGTAGTGACGAGACGAGGCTGAACGAGGGAGGGCTGCGGGAGGTTCCCCTCAGCTCTCCGCCGACATGAAGTAGAGAACGGGGACGGCCATACGGCTGATGAGGAGGGAGGCGATTTCGCCGAACATGAGGCTGATGGCGAGTCCCTGGAAAATGGGATCGGCGAGGATGACGCTGGCCCCGACGACGACAGCGAGCGCGGTGAGCAACATGGGTCGGAACCGCACCGCCCCGGCCTCGACGACGGCATCGCGAAGGGGCAGTCCCTGGTCGCGGCGCAGCTCAATGAAGTCGACGAGGATGATGGAGTTGCGTACGACAATGCCGGCGCCGGCCATGAAGCCGATCATGGAGGTGGCGGTAAAAAAGGCTCCCATGGCCCAGTGGGCGGGCAGGATCCCGACGAGGGAAAAGGGAATGGCCGCCATGACGACCAGCGGCGTCGTGTAGCTGCGGAACCAGCCGACCATGAGCATGGCAATGAGGATCAGAACGGCGGCAAAGGCGATGCCGAGGTCGCGGAACACTTCGAGGGTGATGTGCCATTCCCCGTCCCATTTCATGGCGGGTTCCTGTTCCTCGAAGGGAACATTGAGGTGATACATCGGTAATTCAGCCTTGCTGCCGCCGTAGTCGCGCGCGTCGATCTCCGCGATTTTCTCGTTCATGTCGAAGAGGGCATAGGCGGGCGACTCGATGACCCCGGCGACATCGGCGGTGACATAGGTGACGGGTTTGAGGTTCTTGCGGTAAAGCGGCTGTGCCGAAATGACGGTTTCCCTGTGCACCAGTTCGGAGAGGGCGACCAGCGGTGCCTGCGGATTGCGGGTGGACCGGATCTTGAGCGCGAGCAGTTCAGCAGGTTTCGCCTTGGCCTCGGCCGGCAACTCGAGGCGGATGAGGACGTCCTCCCGTTCCTGCGGAAGGTGAAGGAGGTCGACCTTCATGCCTTCGGTGGCCATGCCGAGAACGCGGGCGACATCGGCCTCGGAAATCCCGTGCAAGGCGGCCTTCGCCTTGTCGACGACGAAGTTGATTTTCTTCTGCGGCGCCTCGAGGTAGGAATCGATATCGACGACCCCTTCGGTGCTTTCCATGATCCCGCGGATCCGCTCGGCGAGCCGGCGCCGCTGTTCGGTATCGGGGCCATAGATTTCCGCGACAATGGTCTGCAGGACGGGCGGCCCCGGCGGAACCTCGGCCACGGCAATGGCGACGCCGTGCTTTTCCGCGATCCCGGCAAGCAACGGTCGCACGCGCTTGGCGATGTCGTGGCTCTGGGCGTCGCGGTGGTGCTTGCCGACGAGATTGACCTGAAGGTCGGCGACGGTGGGCCCCGAGCGGAGGAAATAGTGGCGGACGAGCCCGTTGAAGTTGAAGGGGGCGGCGGCACCGGCATAGATCTGGATGTCGCGCACCTCCGGTTCCCCGCGGATGGCCGCCGCCATTTCGCGCGCCACGTTCGCGGTTTCCTCGAGGGTGGTTCCCTCCGGCGAGTTGATGATGACCTGAAACTCCGACTTGTTGTCGAAGGGCAGCATCTTCACCTGGACGAATCCAAGCCCGACGAGGGCCATGGCCCCGAGAAGGAGAGCAAGAATCCCCATGAGGAAGGACCAGCGCCAGGCCGCGCTGTCGAGGAGCGGCTCCATCACCTTGTGGTAAAGGCGGGTGAAGATGTCGTTGGGGGTGTCGTGGGAAAAGGCTTCGGCGGACTGTTCCGCCTCGGGCATCGTCTGTTCCTTCTTCATGTGCCTGCGCAGGACGCGGATGGCGGCCCACGGCGTGATGGTGAAGGCGATGATGAGGGAAAAGAGCATGGCGGCCGAGGCCCCGATGGGAATAG
>JAAAOD010000195.1 GCA_009908535.1 Verrucomicrobiota bacterium | reverse complement strand
GCGAGTTCCTTATTCCGCCCGCAGGCGTTCCGTCACGTAGGCGGCCAGCTTGCGGCAGTATTCCTCAATGCCGTGGTCGCGGATGCGGTCGCCGAAGGGGGAGCGGTGCCTCCAGAGACGGCGGATGCGGGCGAAAAACGAGATGTTCTGGATAATGCGGACATCGGAATAATCCACTTCCCTGCAGCCGGTCAGGTAGCGCATGTCGCCGTGGTGGCGGTAGCCGCTGACGCGGTCGTCGAGGATCCTTGCGACAGGTTCGAGGAACCAGAAGACCCACGAACCGAGGCGCAGCAGGTCGACAAGGACTTCGATGACGAGGCCGGGGGGCAGGCGGGGAACGATATCGGCCGTGTTCACGACGCGGTAGATGGGCGTCTTGATGGAATCGCCGAATTCGCTGTTGCCGACACGCGGGCTTCCGAAGGTGTAGCACGCGGCGAACTGTTCGCTTTGTAGTTGCTTGGTCGCGACAAGAGCGAGGGCGCCGCCGAGGGAGTGCCCGGTGATGTAGACGGCGTAGTCCTTCCCGAGGGCGTGCAGGTCCTGCTCGACGGTGTCCTTCACCTTTTTGAAGGCGTCGAGGAAGCCGGTGTGGGTTTTTTCGTTGCCTCGTTTCGTAGTGTAGGCCCGCAGGTCCGTCTTGATGTCGGCGAGGCTGTCCGTCTGCGTGCCGCGGAAGGCGAGGACCGCCATTTGGTCCGAGGAGCGTTTGGCGAGGAATCCTTCCGTCCCTTTTCTGCAGTAGGTGTTGACCAGCTCGAACCCGATTTCCGCGAGGATCCGCTCGAGGCGCTCCCGGCCAAGCCGGGCCTCCTGCAGAAGACCTTCCCGGTAGGCGGCGAGGATCTTGCCGATCTCGTCCTCGTCCTCCGCCTTTGAAAGGGCCTCCACAGTGGCGGCATGGGAGGTCTCCGGCGGCTCGAACTGCTCATAGGCAAGGCGCGACATCTGCGCCATCAGCCACGCCGTCCGGTTGCTGAAGTACGCCCGCTGCGTCGGCGGCGGGGACTCCGCCAGCTGCTTCGGACGAAAAAACGCCGGGGTTGAGTCCATGGATTAAGGAAAAGGGGAAGGCGAACGGAAGACAAGCCCGGGGGTGGCGGTGCCGAACGGCTGTCGCTCGTTCGCTGCGGCCGAACGGCTTTCGCCCGTTCGCTACGGCCGAACGGCTGTCGCCCGTTCGCTACGGCCGAACGGCTCTCGCTCGTTCGCTACGGCCGAACGGCTGTCGCCCGTTCGCTACGGCCGAACGGCTGTCGCTCGTTCGCTACGGCCGAACGGCTGTCGCCCGTTCGCTACGGGACAAACGCTTGACCTTTGCCGGGATCGGGAAGAGGGCTGGGTCCGGAATGGCGGAGAACAGGAGAAGTTCGGTGGGCGGTGGCCTGTGGCGTTTGCTGGCGCAGCGGAAAAAGGGCTTTTTCGCGGTCTACAGCCTGTATTTCCTGAATGCGGTGCTGAACCTTGTGCCGGGATATTCCGTCCAGCATATCGTCGACTTTCTGGCCCTCGGGCAACCGATCCGCTTTGCCGGGATGACTTTGCCGCTCGCGACGCCGGAAACCACCGGGGAGGCGGTGGCGGCGGGCCTTCTGATCCTCGGTGGAATGCTGGCGCTGATCCTCTTCGCGAACAGCATCGGCGTGCTCATGTGGCGGCGGGGGACGCGGCTGATCGAAAAGCTGATCTTCGACATCAAACTGGATATCCACGATCACATCAACAACCTGAGCCTGCGGTACTTTTCCAGCGAACGCACGGGGCGCATCATGACGAAGGCCCTCGCGGACGTGAACAATTTCAGCAACATGCTGCGGCAGAGCTTTTCGCTCAGCTATGCCGTGGTGCAGTTTGTCACCGCGCCCCTGCTGATGCTTTTCATGTCCTGGCAGTTGTTTGTCCTTACCGTGCTGCCCGCTCCCCTGATCGTACGCGCGCTTTCGCGGCTGCGGATTCAGCTGCGACCGATGTACCGCACGCAGCGGGAAGTGGAATCGAACATCAATTCACAGTTGCAGGAGGCGATCACCGGCATCCGCGAGGTCAAGGCCTTCAACCTGCGCGGACAGACCTCCGAGAATTACCGGGAGAGCAACGACGATTTCTTCCAGCGGCAGAACGCCATCATGCGGATTTTCAGTTTCAACCACCAGCTGCAATACGGCACGAAGGACTTCGCCCTGGTTCTCACGGTGATCGGCGGCGGGGTGATGGCCTATGCCGGGGTGGGGGGCGTCACGGTGGGAACAGTGATGTCTTTCGCGGTGCTCCAGAATTTTCTCTACGGACCCATCGGGGCCTTTTTCGGATTCTACAACATCATTCAGCAGGGGATGGTCTCATGGCAGCGCATTGAGGAATTTCTCAAGACCGAGCCGGAGATCCGCGACCGCCCGGACGCCCGGTCCTTTTCCCCGCCGGTGGTTCGGGAGGGCATCGAATTCGATCGTGTCTCCTTCTCCTACGAAAAGGAGCAGCGGGTGCTGGAAGAGGTGTCCTTCACGGTTCCCCGCGGGCAGAAAGTGGCCATTGTCGGAGCCAGCGGGAGCGGCAAGAGCACGCTCATCAGCTGCCTGCTGCGTTTCTACGACATTCAGGAGGGGGCGATCCGGATCGACGGCGTCGATATCCGTGACTACACGCAGGAGAGCCTGCGCGCCGGGGTGGGCATCGTCTTCCAGGAAACCTTTCTCTTTTACGGAACGGTCCTCTCCAACCTGCAGTACGTGAATCCGCAAAAGAGTTTCGCCGAGATCCGCGAGGCCTGTCGGCAGGCCAATATCCTCGACGACATCGAGCGCATGCCGAACGGGTTTGAAACGGTGGTGGGCGAGCGCGGATCGACTGTCTCCGGCGGCCAGCGCCAGCGCCTCGGCATCGTGCGCGCCTTTCTGCGGGATCCGGCCATCGTCATCCTCGACGAGGCCACCAGCGCCGTCGACAGTGTAACGGAATCCCTGATACAGGAAAGCCTCGAGAACGTCCTCCGCGACCGCACCGCCTTTATCATCGCCCACCGCCTCAGCACGATCCGCAACTGCGACCAGATCCTCGTCATGGACCAGGGACGCGTGATCCAGCAGGGAACCCACGAGGAGTTGAAGAACGCCGATGGTCCGTACCGCCGTCTGCGCGAGGAGTTCGCGAAAGGGTGAGGGGGCCGCCGAATCGCTCTCGCTGATTCGCTACGGGATGGCGGCGTGGTAGCGAACGGGCGATAGCCGTTCGGGGGCGGAATGGCATGGCGGCGTGGTAGCGAACGAG
>JAAAOD010000144.1 GCA_009908535.1 Verrucomicrobiota bacterium | reverse complement strand
GGGGCTTACGGAGTCCAGACCGATGTGAACGGCCTCCTCCACATGCGCGCGCGTTACTACTCCCCGGAGCTCCGCCGCTTTATCAACGCCGATCCGATCCGGTTCGCCGGAGGCATGAACTGGTATGGGTATGCCGGTGGAAACCCGATTAGGTTTGCGGATCCAGATGGACTCGCACCATTCGGATTCGACAGCTGGTCCGATTATGGAAGGGAGGTCGGGCAGGTTTTCGCGGGATATGGTGATGCTGCAGTAGGAACCGTCACAGGCTTGTATCAGATTGTTCGGCATCCTATTGATACGGTAACAAACCTGGCGAATGCTGCGGCTCATCCGGTTCAGACGTACCGTGCGATAAGCGAGTCGCTGTCTACTACATGGAACTCAGGGTCTCGCGGGAAGGGACGAATCGTGGGTGATGTGTTGATCAGTGTTGCAACTGTCGGAGCAGGGTATGCAAAGGGAGTCCAATCCGCTGGGTCTGCCAGCAGAGGGCTAGAGTTCTCTCACTGGATTCCAGCTAGAGCTGGCGGGCCTCGGTCAATATTCAATGGCAATTATGTAAGCCCTACCACGCACGCCCTTTCCGATCCGTATCGGTACCAGTTTATGTCAAAGGCTTGGAAAGCGGAAAATCCAATGCCCAATGTATTATCGCAGCAATGGACCCGCCTTCCCGACGTCTATAAGGGCACGGGAGCAGGGATTGGGGTTACAGGGGCAGCTCACGCCGGGATGAAGTAGGTTATGTTTGCTTGGCTCTTCAAAAGTAAATCTAGTCTCAATGCCGTTGAGATGCAAATAGTCAACTGCTTGGCAAATGCGATGTCACCCGAGGCTTCTGGTTTGTTGCGTTCGCAGGTAGCTCTAATTAATAAAGTGCAACGAATCGATCGTGATCGTGAAGTTGATTTTTATCATGTGGAGAAAGGGGAGTCTGAGTTTCCTGAAACCGTCCTCTTTCCAAATCGCGCTGAAGAGCTGATACTTGCCAAGATACACATCACAGATCCCGAGACAGGCCATCAAAGCAAGGCCGAAGTATTTTTGGTAAAGGGACATTTGTTCTCGATTGAATTCAGCCATACTCCAAGGGATTTCCGGGGAGCTAAGACCCTTCAGATATCGGTTGAAATTTGCGCTGATCCAATGGATGCCCACGGATGATTACCAACCTACAGGCCATTGCGTCGTGGAAGACCAAACAGACGGGAGATGACACGACCAGCATAAAAGTTCATTGAAAGTCTGTGAAGATACCCAGCGGGTGAGAAGCCCGTCCGGCAGAGTTTGGCAAACAGCCGGACCGAGGCGGCGCACTTGCTTGGTTAACAGACTCGGGGTCTTCTCTCGGTTCTTGGTTGACAGCCGGAATCCACTTGGCCAGACAACCACCTTGACCTATGATGATGCTGGCCGCTTGGCCTCAACGACCAATGCTCTGAACGAAACAGTCACCCAGGAGTACGACTCGGCAGGCAATCGGACGGGGCTCATCAATGCCCGCGGCAAAACGTATCAGTTTGCTTTCACGGCCAACAACCTGACCGAATCGCTCACGACGCCGCTGAGCCGGGTCTTCGGCTACACTCACGATGATCGGTTGTTTTTGCACACCTTCGTTGAGCCGTCCACCCAGACAGTGACCTATACTTATTACAGCGATGGGCAGCTTCAGCAGACCGTGGATCCGACAGGGACGATTGACTTCGCTCACGATTCCAAAGGCCGCCTGCAAACGGTGACGGAGGGCTCTAACACCCTGACTCGCGCATACGATGCATTGGACCGCGTGATCAGCTTCGAGGACAGCCAGGGCAATGTGGTCGGCTACAACTATGATGGAGGCGGCCATCTGACAGACCTTATCTATCCCGACAGCAAGGGAAGCGTCGTTTACGCCTACGATAATGCCGGGCGCCTCGCCACGGTCACCGATTGGGCGAGCCGTGTGACCCAGTTTTTTTATGACTCCAACTCCCGGCTGGAAGCCATTGTCTACCCCAACGGCACCGAGCGCGAATTTTCCTATGACGCTGCCGGACGGATTTCCCGGCAGGCTGACACGCACATTTCCAACCAGACAGTTCTGCTCGACCAACACTACTCCTACGATGCCCTCGGACGCGTTTCAGAAGAGAACGTCAGCCCCGAGCCGGCATCTTATGTGATCGCACCGGCTCTGATGGCCTACGACGATGATGACCGCATCAGCAGCTGGCAGAGCGGGACTGCCGACATCAGTCCCGCCTTCGATGTCGACGGCAACATGACATCCGGCCCGTTGGGCGGCGTGCCTGAAACCTTTGTCTATGATTCGCGCAACCGCCTGATCCAGGCGGGGACAGCAACCTATACTTATGACGCTGAGGATCGGCGCATAAGCAAGACGGAGGGCGGGGAGACGACAACTTTCGTCCATGATCCTCACGCGTCCCTGTCCCGGCTCCTTCAGAAAACGACCGGTGGCGTCACAACCTACTATGTCTATGCGGCAGGCCAGCTCCTTTACGAGGAAACCGCCGGGCAGATCACCGTCTACCACGTTGACATGCGGGGCAGTACCCTCGCCATGAGCGATGCCTCCGGCACCGTCACCAGCCGCATTACCTACGGGACCTATGGGGAAGTGGTGGCGACAACGGGAACCCTCACCACGCCCTTCCTCTACAACGGGGCTTACGGAGTCCAGACCGATGTGAACGGCCTCCTCCACATGCGCGCGCGTTACTACTCCCCGGAGCTCCGCCGTTTCGTCAACGCTGACCCGATCCGATTCGCCGGAGGCATGAACTGGTATGGGTATGCCGGTGGAAATCCGGTTATGGGAACTGATCCGACTGGTCATGTTGTTGAAACTGCTTGGGATGTAGCAAATATTGGACTTGGTGTGTATTCTTTCCACGGCAATATCCGAGAGGGGAACTGGGGTTGGGCTGCCCTGGACGGACTTGGCCTGCTTTACGATGGCGCGGCAGTAGCTGTACCTTTTCTTCCTGCAGGTGTAAGTGCCGGACTCAAAGCTCGTCGTGTTGGGAACTCCGTCGTGCAATCCGCGAATGCGGGCGTTGATATCGCAAGAGTCACAGAACAGACGCATCAGACCGCCAAGACCTTCGATGCGGTTTCCACTGTTCCGTGGCAGGCAGCAATTGACGGAAGGCAGATTCATAGACAAGTAGCAGGCCATACCGGCGATTCACTGCGCTACTTTGACAGCACGTTTATGAGCGGAGGGGCTAACCGTTACACTGGCATTCAGCCGGATATGATCGGGCGAGGGCTTTGGGGGGACATCACGACCCAAGGGCAGTGGCGATCCCACGTTAGTAGATACGGTGGCTTCGGGGAGGGCATCCCCATTCTGTACGAGCGAGGAGTCGGCGTTGTTAATTACCAACGACTGCTGTCTGGAGCCGGTGTCACAAACTCCTTAATCAAGTAACGGCCTTGTCTCAGCTAGCAAGCTTTACCCTATTGCCGATTGCGGCGCTACAGTTGCTCATCCCCGCTGCAATGGTGAAACGACGGCTTTTCAAGGCACCACAATCTCATTTCAATAGTTATCTCGACGAACACGGCAGAGATTTAGGCACATTTGATGGAGATGGGTTTTACATCGTTCTTGCTCTATTGTACTTAAGAAACTTCTGCGATGCGAACTTACTAGATTCGAACAGAGGACTCTACTTGATGGCCGAATCACTTACGAAACATCAAGGTTCGTTCTTCGCATTTCTCACGGATAAGGACCGTAGATTGTCCTCAAAATTGCTTTCGGTTCGCTTTCATTCGACAGAACTCCACCAGCTATGCGATTCGATAGAAGTTGACTTTGAACTTTATGGAGACTTGGAAACTCTCAGCGCAGCCGGAACGCGAATTGCGGAGCTAGTCGCTTCGATCCCCGGCGATCATGTTGTGCTAGTCTCCGTCGGGTAGCAGACAACCACCTTGACCTCAGGGCTGACCGTGTGAGGTGAAGTTTCTGGAATCGCAGCAGTGAAGGGGCTTGACGGCCGATTGAGAGCTCTCGATAGTTTTGTTCATGAGCCCCCAAGTCCAGATCTTGCCTGCGGTTGTCGGCTTCGCCTCGGTACTCACCGCCATAGCCGGATGGATGAACCGCAAGCAGCAGGAAGTGATTGATCACCTGCTGGAGGTACCGAGCAGGGGGCGAAGCCACCGCGACATAGTGAACGCGCCCAAACCGGGTTCTGAAGCAGCACCACCAGGGATTAGGCAACAGAATCCCGTTCCCCTATTCGCCCGCCAAGCCTGATAAACAGGCGACTATTCGTAAAAGTGAACGGCTCGGCGGGCTGTTGAACTACTACCATCGGGATGGAAATTCCGAGTCCGATAAGGAGGCCGAAAAAGTAGCGTAAGCGACCCTGAAAACAACAATCCCGGAAGGCTCATTTTGAACCAGAAAACTGAGAAACGGGCCAATAAGCGTCCGGTTTGGGACCCCAGGGGGGCCTCCTCTGGTAAGGACAATTCAACAATGAACCGGTCAATGGGGCTGGTTTTTTTTCCTTTTGAGCTCACCGTCGCCGATCGCCGCGATGTTCATCTTCTCAGTTGCACTTTCCGGCCCTACGTCTGGTTGATTTTAAACAACCCGTTCACCACATGTTCACTACCTGAAAAGATCCCTGGGCAGGGATACCCTGGTTCCAGTGAGCCTGCGCCTTGGTTCAGGGCTTTTTCCGGAGAAGGTCAAAAGCGCTTTTCACCAGTTCGGTAGAGCGGGCAGCGGGATTCGCCCGAATCTTCGCCTCCTCCTCGGCCAAACGGGTGTAGAGTCCATCAAGCGCCTTTTCCGTGACGTAGGCGTCAAGGTCGAAGTCTTCGGGAACACCCACTCCCGAGAGGCTGGCAAGATTCCCCATCAGGCTGTCCTTCCCGGGGGAAAGCTGTTCCGTAATCTGCTTGAAATAGCGCGTACTGCCAGATGCCTCGGTCTGTTCCGCTATGATCGGCCTCATCCTTTCGGCGACCAGGCTCCTTGTGGTGTTTTCCAGATAGCGGGTTGCGGCGTCATCGCCCCCGTTCCAGATGGAACGGGCGTCCTGCACCGTCATTTCCGCAATGGCCTGCTGAAAAATTTCCGGGGCGGCGGTAACCGACTTTCGGGCCGCTTCATTCATGGAGTCGGTGAAGGAATCAAGGAGCTGTTCCTGGCCGATTTTCTGCAAAGCCGACTCGGCGGGTTCAAAGGACGGCGGAAGCTGAATCCGGATCGCCTCATTTTCGGAAAAGCTGCCGGGATCGTTCAGGGTCGCCACCGCTCGATCCGCTGCCAGTTGCAGAGTGGCCAAGAGCCCGTCGGTGAGCGCGGCACGGGGATCCTCCTGCCGGGTGGGCTCCCCGGTTGCATCGGATGCGACGGATTCAACCGATGGCGCCGGCTGGCTCTCCTCCTTTTTTCCACAACCGGAGATGAAAATCAGGGGTATCAGGAAACACAGGCATAACGATAAAACTTTCATTGCAGAAGGCTACCCGGTACGGATTTCGGTGTCAAATCAACCTCGGGGGGCCTCTGACCTCGAAAAATGCGGGACATTCACCGGTACCGGCCCGAAGTTTGCTTTGAGGGACGCAACTGGGCAAGGTTGGCATAGGAATGATAAGCGCGGGCGCTTACCAGCACGTCCCCTTCAGCCACAGGTGGCCCAACGGCCGTGTTGGCGCTGCTGATACGCGAGCCTTTCCGCCGGGTCTGAACTTATCGCTTGGCATTGCGGCAGGAGCCGTCCTGCAGAACCTGGCTCAGAAACGTCCAAAAGGTGGTAACCGGATCAAAGATCCGTCGGCACCTGCCCCTTGGGCATGGCGGGCTGACCTCCAACTTCCGTTTGAGCTGGTCACTCGCGGACACTTTTGCTCTAACCCAAAGATTAAGCCTTAAAATTTAGTGCCAATCGGGACGGACCCCTTAGGTTTTCCCTGAAAACCTATCCGGATCAATGGATTTTCCGATTCCGAACTTCGGTTCGAGCCGTCCGGGCAGGAGAGTTGGCGGATGCAGTACGGTTACTTCGACGACGCGGCGGGTGAGTATGTGGTGACCCGCCCGGACACTCCCCGCCCTTGGAGCAACTACATCGGCTCGGCCGATTTCGGCGGCATCATCACGAACAACGCCGCCGGCTACACCTTCTACCGGTCCGCCGCGCAGGGGCGGCTCACGCGCTACCAGTTCAATGCCCTGCCCGCCCAGCAGCCCGGACGTTTCCTCTACCTGCGCGACGGCGAAAGCGGCGATTTCTGGAGCAACAGCTGGATGCCGGTCTGGAAGGACCCGGACGGCTGCGTCTTTGAATGCCGCCACGGCCTCGGCTACACCACTATCCGCAGCCTGAGCTACGCCAAAATCGAGAGCGAGGTCACCTATTTCGCCCCACCCGGGGCGCTTTACGAAGTCTGGCGGGTCCGCGTCCGCAATGCCGATTCGATGGGCCGGATCCTGTCCCTCTTCCCCTTTGTCGAACCCCAGTGCAACTGGAGCGCCGACGACGACACCCGCAACCTCCAGTACAATCAGTACATCGTTCATACCGAATGCGTCGACGGGATCCTCGACTTCGGCAGCAACGTGAACATGCCGGAAGATCCGGAGCACTTTACCAACAAGGACCAGGCCCGCCACACCTTCTTTGGCCTCGCAGGAATCGAGCCCGACGGGTTCGACGGCGACCTTGCCCGATTCATGAGTCCCTGGGGGTCCTATGCCCGACCGGAAGCCGTTGTCGAAGGCCGCTGCCGCGGCTCCTCTGCGGTCGGGGACATGCCCTGCGGTGCCTTTCAGGTTGACCTCCGCCTGGCGGCCGGGGAGGAAGTTGAGTTCGCCTGCGTCTTTGGCGTCGGCACCGCCCGGGAGGAGGGACGGGCCGCGGTCCGGGACATGGGTAACGCCGAGCAGCGCGAGTCGGCTCTCCAGGCCGTCAAGGACCACTGGCACGGCCGCATCGCCACCCTTCATGTCGAGACACCGGACGCCGCCTTCAACTCAATGGTCAACGTCTGGGCCCCCTACAACAACTTGATGACCTTCTACTGGTCACGCACTGCCAGTCTCGTTTATGCCGGCGAACGTGACGGCCTCGGATTTCGCGATACCTTACAGGATTTCGTCGGGGCGTCCGGCTTGATCACCGAGGAGGTCCGCGAACGGCTCGAGCTGATGCTCACCGGCCAGTACGCCCACGGCGGTTGCAAACCGGTCGTCCAGCCCTTCAATCACCGCCCGGGGAGCGAGGCCGAGCCTGACCACCTCCGGGCGGACGACGGAATGTGGTTTTTCCAGGCGGTCCCCACCTTCGTCAAAGAGACCGGCGACACCGCCTTCTACCGCAAGGTTCTGCCCTTCGCCGACACCGGTGAGGCGACCGTTCTCGGGCACCTCCGGCGGGCGATCGAGTTCAACCTCGAGCGCTCCGGTGTACACGGCCTGCCCTGCGGTCTCTTCGCTGACTGGAACGACTGCATCCGTTTGGGCGAAAAGGGCGAAACCGTGTTTGTCGCGATGCAGCTCCGTTTCGCCCTAAAAGAGTACGTCGACATCGCCAGTTTTCTCGCCGAGTCGGCGGAGGCGGAGTGGGCGGCCAAACAGCTCGCCGGTCTCGACGAGCGGCTCGAGACCCACGCCTGGGACGGCGACTGGTACCTCCGGGCCTTCCGCTATGACGGGCAGAAGTTCGGATCAAAGGACTGCGAGGAAGGAAAAATCTTCATGAACCCGCAAACCTGGGCGGTCCTCTCCGGTGTGGCCACCGGCGAACGGGCGGAGCAGGTGATGGAGTCGATGCATGAGCATCTCGATACGGAGTATGGGATCATGCTCTGCACGCCTCCTTACGTGAGGACCGATCCCGAAGTCTGCCTCGGACGACTGATGGATCCGGGCATGAAGGAAAACGGAGGCATCTTCAACCACACTCAGGGCTGGGCTGTGATGGCGGCGGCCGAGCTCGGATGGGGCGACCGCGCTTTTGCGTACCTCCGCAACATCCTGCCGGCCCGCTTCAACGAGATAGCGGAGATCCGCGAGGTTGAGCCCTACGCCGTTTGCCAGAGCACCCACAGTTGCTTCAGCCCCCGTTATGGAGCAGGCCGGGTCTCTTGGCTCTCCGGCTCGGCGGTCTGGAACTACGTGGCGATGACCGGCGCGATTCTCGGGATCAAGCCGGAATACGACGGGCTCCGGATCGATCCGTGCATCCCCTCCGCCTGGGACGGGTTCAGCGTCACCCGCCGCTTCCGCGGCGCGACCTACCGGATCCGATTGGAAAATCCCGCCGGCCGTTGCCGTGGCGTTGTCTCACTCGAAGTCGACGGGCACCGGACCGAGGGCAATCTGGTGCCCCCGGCAGCGGCGAATTCGACGGTCGAGGTAGTGGCCTGGCTTGGGTGAAGAATTAATGGAGAAAAGGAGGTCGGACAATGAGTCGTTGGCCATCTTAATAGTCCAATGACTACGACGGGCGGGAAGCTGCTTTTTCAGGACTTCCCCATTGTATCCACGAAGCTGTGGTTCGGTCCTACGTGCAAACGCCTCCTTTGATTCTTTGGACAGGGTACGGTTTAAAGTACGATGGTTGGTATGGGGTTTATCAATACGAGGTGGCTGGGAAAGCCCGCAGGAGCAGTGGTTCCGGGCCTTCAGCCCACGAGACCATTCCCCGGCTCCCATCCCCGCCCTGCGAGCGGGGCTGGTATGGTTTACGGCCGTTGGCCGGGATCAACAGCAGCGACGGACACGCAGGCGAGCGCGTAGGAATTTGACCGCGGCTTCCGGTGGTCCTCCGAACCTGCCGGCCCTACGGGCCCTTTTCGGCGTCGCTCCTCGGCGCCGCGCATGCGGGACCCCGGCGGAAAAGAAACTCAGGCCATTCTGTTTGAAAATGGCAGGAGCTCTTCCATCCGGACCTCCCGCATCAAGGGCGATGAATCCGTCGCAGATGGGGATGCTAATGTGCACGGGCAGCCTCTCTGCTATTAGGCCGCTCAGAGAACGACGGGCGAACAGCCAGCAGTCCGTCGCCCCAAGCCAAAATTACCATCGATTGCTACCCAACCGCTCCTCATCCCGCGCTCACGACCGCTGGTCCAAGTACACAAGCCGAAACCGGAGGCAGCGCCCGGGAGCTCACGACCGCGAGCTGGTCGCCTTGACGTCAAAGGGCCGCTGGCGTTTTTTACGGTGATGAGTGCGCCCCTTTTGGATAGGTCCATACAGTTCGACGGCCGCGAAGTGCGCTACGGAATTACCGGTGAGGGGCCAGCGATGGTCATTCTTCACGGCACGCCCTGGTCGAGCTTCAATTTGCGCCACCTTATTGAGGGGCTTTCGGCGGATTTCCAGGTCCACTATTTCGACCTTCTCGGCTACGGTGCCTCAGACAGATCCCCCGGCGATGTCTCCCTCGGCGTGCAAAACAAGGTTCTGCATACTCTTATAGATCACTGGGGTTTGGCAAAGCCTCTGGTTGTTGGCCACGACTTCGGCGGGGCTACGGCCCTGCGCACGCACCTTTTGAACAATCGCGAATTTGAGCGTCTCGTGCTGATCGACGCCGTCGCCGTCAGCCCCTGGGGCTCCTCCTTCTTTCGTCACGTCCATCAATACGAAGCCGCGTTTGCCGGTCTGCCGGACTATCTACAGGAGGTTCTCGTTCGCCGCTACATTCAAAGTGCAGCGTATCAGCCTCTTTCCGAGTACGTGCTCGCGCACACAGCGTCCCCATGGCTCGGTCCGAAAGGAAAACCTGCCCTCTATCGCCAAATGGCCCAGGCCGATCAGCGCTACACCGACGAAGTTGAACATCGCTACAGCAAGATCAATATGCCGGTGCTTGTTCTCTGGGGCGAGAAAGATGTTTGGATACCTGTGGAACAGGGTCGGAAGCTCGCTGAAGCCATTCCCGCCGCACGCTTCGTACCCATCCCGGACACCGGCCATCTGGTCATCGAGGAGGCCCCCGGCACGCTCCTTAGGGAAATTCGCGCTTTCTGCCGCGACTGAACCGGCCGGGTCCGACACCGTTAGCAAAGGGTCAGCCCCGAATGGCTCTACCTCTTGGCGTGGAATCGGTCCCTCCATTCGTCTGCTTGGAGATACGATGATTCGATGTCGTGGGCTGGTCAGGAGCTGGGAGGATTTGCATCTTCGTTTGACGACCCTGGGCTCTTGGCGGTCCGTGCCGACGGGGAGTGAATCCAAAGCGATGGTACGGAGCAGTCCCGCGATGGCGGTTTGGCGTTTGGTTTGGCTGGGTGAGGGGGCGGTGACCTGTTCGCTGACTATAGCCAAAAGACTTATGAGAAAGGTGTCCCGACGAGCAGGACCGGTCGGAACTCTAGACAAAATTCACCGATTCCTCCGGAAGAGCATGCGCGGGGCCCGCGGAGCGGAGGACCCCTTCCCGGAACCAGGCCGATGGTCATCGGATTCTATCCCTTAACGATGAAAATTGAAACCACGATCGCTCCCATGTGATTCTGGTTTGAACAGGTTTAAGTTTATGACGGTTGACGCAGTTTAGGACCTAAAGTTTAAGGAAAGCGGATTGTGGATTTAGACTTTACCGTCCCAGCATGGCGGAGAGACACGCAGACGTGCTGGGTTCCAGTCGGTCCGGATCCTTCGTTTGAAACCCCTAAACCCCAACCCAAATAACATGAAATTGGTACCACGTTACCGTGGGCTTTCGCTCACGGTCATTCTGTCCGGGCTGGTGCTATTCGCAGCCCCCCTTGCCGAAGCCAACATGAAGCTCGGCACGAACCTTCCGGCCGTCAATGACTGGAACTCCCACCCCTATTGGTATAACTCGATGAACCACGCGCGCGGCTGGCTCCTCAAACGCGACGGGGCCACCGAGTGGAAGTCCAGCGACCGCAGCGGTAAGATCCCGCAGCGTTCCAACGACGGTTACCCCACCCAGGTGCCGTTCTGGCATAACGGCAACAGCTGGTGGGTCCACACAATCATCCCGGTCTGGGAAAACGGTCAGCACAAGCTGCAGGTAACCGGCTCCGGACAGGTCAAATACCGCGGTCCCGGGCTCAGCTGGCAAACCAGGAACCTGAACGGTGGAACCTCCACCTTCTTCCTGAACTTCTCCGGAGTGGATGATATCAGTGCGAAAGAGAGCGGCCGGGAAATTCGGGTCGGCACCGACTCGATGTTTCTGGAGATCACGCAGTCGAACAGCGGTGATCCGATTCGCGACATCCGCGTAATGCGCCCCGGCCATCACAACGCGGGCAAGCACGAGTTCGACCAGGACTTCAAAAACTACCTCTCCTTCTACAATACCATCCGCTTCATGGACTGGGGAGAGACGAATAACAACGTCATGACCGATTGGAGCGAACGGACGCCCGAAGACTGGTACACGCAGGGAAACAAGCACTACGGCGTCGCCTACGAGCACATGATTGACCTCGCCAACCAGTTAAACAAGGACCTTTGGATCTGCGTGCCGCACAAGGCCAACAACACGTTCGTGAATAACATGGCGAACCTGTTCAACAACCGCACCGAGAACGCCCGCCATATCTACCTGGAATACTCCAATGAAGTGTGGAACGGAATGTTTGATCAGGCGGACTGGGTCGAAAACAGCGGCTATGCCGGGAGCAACCGGATGAATAAATACGGCACGCGCGCAGGTCAGGTTTTCGACCGGTGGTCGAGCCGGATCAGTAATGATGGCAGCCGCCTGACACGGGTGATTTCCGGTCAATCAAACAACGATTGGCAAACCTTGCAGGCGCTCGAAACGGCCGCCTCGAAAACCGACGCGATTGCCATTGCTCCGTATTTCGGCAAAAGCTTTCGGAGCGTGCCCAATCCACTTCCGAGTTTCGACCAACTGGATGATGAAACCTACACGGAATTCGCGGATGTGGAAAACGGAATCTCCAGCCACAAGCAATTGGCGATCGACCATGGCATCTCCAAGCTTCTCTGCTACGAGGGCGGACAGCACTATACCGCCATTTTCGGAGCGACCAATGATGATGGCCTGACCGACCGTCTGGTCAGTTTCAACCGCGATTGGCGCATGCGGAACCTTTACCGCTACGACTACCTCGACAAGGTCAACGACGGTGTGTCGCTGTTTTGCCACTTCGCGGGCGTCGGCGAGAAATGGAATAAAGACGGTTCCTGGCCTTCCATGGAGTACTTTGGCCAATCCATCGGCACCGGCGGTAATCAAGCCGGTAAGGAATGGGCGCTGCGCGACTGGAAAAACGACAATCCGGACGGCTCCGTCGACCTCGGCGGTGGTGGCGGCGGCGGTGGCGGTGGATCAAATCCGTCGGTCGGCGACCGGATCCAGGCCGAAGACTACGTCGCCCAAAGCGGCACGCAGATCGGCAGCGGCTACTACGTCGGCTGGATCGATCAGGGCGACTGGATGGAATACGACGTCGACGTGCCCTCCAGCGGATCCTACACGGCAACATTCCGCGTCGCCTCGAACTTCTCCGGACGCTCTTTCCAACTGCGTGACGGCGGCAGCACCCTCGCTACCGTGAACGTCCCCGATTCGAGCGGCGGATGGCAAGACTGGAAGACCGTAACGGTGAACATCAACCTGTCGGCGGGAACACGCACCCTCCGCTTGTATGCAAGCATGGCCAGCTGGAACATCGACTGGTGGGAAATCAACACCGGCGGCGGCGGCGGCGGCGGCGGCGGCGGCTCCGGCACCGGTGACCGCATCGAGGCTGAGGACTACTCGACGATGAGCGGAATCCAAACGCAGAATACGTCCGACTCCGGGGGCGGCGAAAATGTCGGCTGGATCGACAACGGCGACTGGATGGACTACACCGTAAGTGTCCCGAGCAGCGGCTCATACGAGGTCTCTTTCCGTGTCGCCAGCCCGAACAGCGGTGCCCGGTTGGCCCTCAAGAGCGGCGGTAACACCCTCGCCACCGTCAACGTTCCCCAAACAGGCAATTGGCAGAATTGGCAGACAGTGACCGTTAACGCCAACCTCTCCGGCGGCTCGCAGACACTGCGCATCGAGTCCACCGCCAACGCCGGTTGGAACTTCAACTGGTGGGAATTTGTCGCCGGTTCCGGCGGCGGCGGCGACGACGGTGACGGCGGCGGCGGCGGCGACGGCGGCACCTCCGGCATTGACTCCGGCTCCTACTACACTTTGGAGAACAAGGCCAACGGCGAGCTGCTCGACACCGATGGCGACGCCGTCGACGCCAACCATTCGAATGTCCGCGACGACACGAAGTGGAAATTCGTCGACCGCGGCAACGGCTACTACACCTTGGAAAACAAGGCCAACGGCGAGCTGCTCGACACCGATGGCGACGCCGTCGACGCCAACCATTCGAATGTCCGCGACGACACGAAGTGGAAACCCGTCGACCGTGGCGACGGCTATCACACCCTGGAGAACAAGGCCACCGGGAAGCTGCTCGACACCGACGGCTACTCCGTTGATGCCAACACCACCAACGTCGGCGACGACACAAAGTGGAAACTCGTCAAACGCTGATTTTTCACAAGCGTAGGGATTTAACAACGGCCCGGAGTTTTTACTCCGGGCCGTTTTTATTGGGCCTAAATCTTAGCGACCGGGCTTTGCCCGCGATCCGAAAGGAATGGGGTAATGAAGCGTGGACATCTTGCCCAACGTAGCGATAGTGTTCCGTTTAAATCCAATGGTCTCAGACTGCGAGCCTACGCTCCATCGGATGCGCGTCCGGCTGAAATCACCTTCTAACCCTATCGCTTCCTATCAATAATTCCGAACCATTTCCACCATTCCTGACCCCCTCGGCAGGAACGGTGGACGCCGTTCTCGACACGGACACCTACAACGAGATCGACGATCAATTCGCCGTCGCCTACGCGCTCCTTTCCCCCGAGCGCATCCGGCTGCGGGCCCTTTACGCGGCGCCGTTCCACAACCACCGTTCCAAGGGACCCGGCGATGGCATGGAGAAAAGCTACGAGGAAATCCAGCGGTTGCTCGAATTGATGGATCTCCGTGCCGCCCCACCGGTCTACAGGGGCAGCCAGGCATGGTTGCCGGATCGGAAAACCCCGGTCGACAGTCCCGCTGCCGAGGACCTTGTCGCACGTGCCCGCGAGGACCGGGAAGGTCCGCTTTATGTCATCGCCATCGGCGCCCTCACCAATGTGGCCGCGGCCCTGTTGAAGGCTCCGGAAATCAAGGAAAGGATCGTCGTGCTCTGGCTGGGCGGCCAGCCCACCTTCTGGGAAACCGCTCATGAGTTCAATCTCAAGGGCGACTGGAACGCCTCTCGCTTTCTCTTCGACTGCGGCGTGCCCCTGATCTATTTCCCCTGCGGTCTCGTCTCGGAAGCCTTGCGGACCACGCTGTTCGAGCTTGAGGCCGGCCTCCGCCATGGCGGCACCCTCGCCGACTATCTTGTCCGCATCTTCCGGGACTTCCAGGATTGGGACCTGAGCGTTCCCGGGAATTCCAAGGTAATCTGGGACCTCGCGCCCGTCGCATGGCTGGTCAACCCTCAGTGGACCCGCGTCCTCCCCGTCCCCAGCCCCGTCCTCAGTACGGAATTCCGCTGGAGCCACGACCCGGGCCGCCAGTTCATCGGCGAAGCCCGCTACCTCGAGCGCGATGCCATCTTCCAGGACCTTTTCCGCAAGCTGGGAGGCTAAGCGTGAAGGCGGTCGCTCCCTGCTCCTGAGACTGCATTTCAAAAGCAATTGCTGCTGCGTAACTTGCGTCCCTTGCCTTTCGGCGGAGCCGGGGTAAGGTGACCTGCATTCTTCAACAACCGAAAGGAGTCTGATCATGAGCATGGAAACCACCACCCGCAGCAAAACCTGCAACCAATGCAAATTCTGGAACGCCACCACCGCCAACGAGGGCGAATGCCGCCGACAACCGCCGCAGGCCATTTCCTTTAAGGTCGGCGACGACATGAAGTTCGAGACGCGCTTCCCCGTCACCGCCAGCGAAGACTGGTGCGGAGAGTTTGCACAGAAATAAGAAGCTTTTTCTATCTCCCTCCTCAGCGGTCGTCTTTCGGGGCGGCCGTTTTTTTGTCCTTTCTTATTGCAATTGCGTCTCATTACCGTCTTTTTGAAGGCGTGATGAGCACCCCACACCTGGATGAAGCGCTGGGCCCGGTGGCGGACCGGGACCGCATATTGGCGGACAGCCTGCTGGATCTGCGGGAGGCTGCCCTGCAGCGGCGGGACGCCGGGCAGTGCCTGCAATGCTACTTCCGGATTTACGGCCGGGCGGCGGAAAGGGGCGTGGGCCCGATCACGCCGCTGCGGCAGTGGATGGAAAGCCACCTTGAAATCGTGGCGCGTGACCATGAGGAACAGGAACTAGAGCGGGTGCCGCTGATTCTCGAATCGGAGAGCCTGGAGGATTTCTGCAGCGGCATGATGCGCGAATTCCGGGAGAACCGCTGCTACCCGCAGCCCGCGATCGAACTGAGCCTGGCCTTCAAGACTGTACCGGCGGCCTGACCCGGCGATGACCCCGCCCGGCGACGCGCGCAAAATAAATTTCCTCGCTGCCGCGGAGGCCCACTGGTCGGCGTCCGGCGGCAAGTTCACCGCCGTGCGCCGCATGATCTGCCGCGCCATTCCCGCCTTTGACCACGCCTTTGACGCGGAAGGCCTCCTCCGGGAGGTGCAGAAGGAGGACGCCCTCGTCTCCCTGTCGACCGTTTATCGGAGCCTGCGGTCGCTCAGGGGCGGCGGCCTGCTCGACGAAGTCAAGGGCCCCGGCGGGCGACGTTTCTTTTCCCTGCCCCGCACCGCCGACCAGAGCTCCAGCCATCTCGTCTGCACTGATTGCGGCAAGGTCTTTCCCCTCGACAATCCCTGCCTCGGCCTCCGTGAAAGCCAGGCCGTGCGGCGCAAGGGCTTCCATCCCCGTACCGTCCGCCTTCACATCGAGGCCGCCTGCGAGGCGCTTCATCAGGACGGCCACTGTCCGCACCATTCCGCCTGAAAATCCCCGGAGTCACGCTTTCCTTGCGTGGAAGATCCGAACGCCCCAGCCTGAGCTCATGTCCACCGCCAAACGCAAGCAAATCGCCGGCCTCATTCTCGCAACGCTGGGTGTCGCCATGGTCGTCATCGGCCTCGTCGGGGGATTGGTCCCGCCGGTTCTCACCGGCGTCGGATTCTTCGTCACGACGTGGGCCTTCCTCGCCCCCGAGGAAAAGGGGTAGGCTCAGCGAGGTAAGCCATAAACTTGCCGCCAGAGTCGCCGGGCCTCCGCAAGGCACTCCCCATCCGCCAAGGCCACGCGCAACAGGGAAACCTCCCTTGAGGAAGAGGCCGCGAGGAATGGCAAAGGCGCCTCCTCCCCGAAGACGGCCGTAAGCTGGGAAGCATGCCGGTCGGCCAGCTGTTGCGCGGCCGCCTTTCCGATACCCGGCAGACCGAGAGCGCGCAGGAAAGACGCCAGCGTCACCCCGCGGCCGGCCGCGATCGCAGCCAGAAACACCTCCGTCCTCCGTTTGCCGAAGCCGTTGAGCTTACGGACCTGGTCCGCCGTCAGTCCGTACAGATCGGCCGGTGTGGCGACCAGCCCCGCACGCTGCAGCTTGCGGAGAGTGGCCTTGCCGACACCGCGCAAAGGAAGCGTCTCCGCGTAGTGGCAAAGTCGCTCGAAGGCACGGCGGGAACAGGACCAGTTCCGGCATTCATAACTTTCCCCGTGCCGGAGAGGTTCCGCGCAGCCGGGACATGTAGCGGGAAATGAGTACGGCAGGCTTTCCGGCCCACGCGCCGCGGCGTCGCGGTCCGTAAGGGTCGGAATGATGTCCCCGGCCAGCTCCAGACGCACGCGGTCCCCCTCGCGCAGGTCGAGGGACTCGACAAAGGCACGGCTGTGCAGGGAGGCATAGCGAACCTCGCGACCGGAAATCCGCACCTCCTCCAGCACAGCCATGGGCGTGACGGTCCCGGTCCGCCCGATGCGCAGAAAGATGCGCTCCAGCGTCGTCCATGCCGCCGGGTTCGCCCACTTCCATGCCGCCGCCCATCGGGGAGCCTCCCCCGTCGCCCCCAGCACATTCCGCAGGGCGGCCGATTCCGCCTTGATGACCAGCCCGTCCGTGGGCAGGTTCCACTCCCTCCGGTCCCGGGTCGCCGCGGCAATGATATCCGGAATCTCCGACAATTGCAGCTTACCCCATGCCGGGGATAGCACCGGCACACCCCAGCTGCGCAATCCGGCGCGAAACGCCGTTTGCGTCGAAAAGGGGGCCCCGCCGGCTTCCGTCCCGCCCCAGCCAAATATCACACAACGCAATGGCTTCCTTTCCACGGCCTCCACCTCTTCCCGAAGCAACTGCCCGGCGGCAAAATTGCGTGCGGTCGCAAAAGGGGCGGCCCCCTCCTCATTCCGCGCCGCGTTGATGGCGGCAAAGGTGTCCGGCGGCACATACACTTCACCGCGTAATTCCATGAAGGCAGGAACCTCCGTGCTTCCCCTCCGCAGCCTTTCCGGAAACCCCCGCACCGCTGCACGGAAGGCGGAAGTCACGTCCTCTCCCCGCTCCCCGTCCCCTCGCGTGAGGACCCGCTCAAGGCGCCCCTCCCGGAACCAGAGACTCACGGCAAGGCCGTCCACCTTCGGCGCGACATGGAACCGGGCGTTCGGGTCCGCTTTCCCACACCCCTCCAGAAAGCCTCGCAATTCCTCCTCCGTGTTCACTTTTTCAAGGCTGCGCATCGGCCTGTGATGGGCGACCCGGCCCGCCACGCGCTCTCGCGCGGGTGCCTTCCCCGCCTCTTCCGCCTGCGCCCGCAACCGCCGCCATTCGCGCTTCAGGGCGTCGTAGGCCGCGTCGCTGATCTCCGGTTCCGCCTCCTCGTGGTAGAGCCGGTCGTGATGCGCGATAAGGGCCTCCAGCTTCTCGAGCCGCGCAGTGGCCTCCGCTTTCACAGGCAAAGGGAGAAACAAAAGCAGCAACGGCCAGTAACAGGTGATCAATCGTAGTTTCCGCATACGAACAGGCTTCCGCAGCGAAAATGTCCCGCCAAGCCTCCCGTCTACCCGATTTAAGGCAAGGGGTCAGACCGTGGATTTTGGCATATGCCAAAATCCACGGTCTGACCCCTTAGGCCGCCCCTTAGGCCGCCCCGCG
>JAAAOD010000268.1 GCA_009908535.1 Verrucomicrobiota bacterium | reverse complement strand
GTCCTTCCCGCCCCGATGATGGGGGGGCCGTTTCATTCGCCGCAGACCGGTCCCATGTCGCGCCGCGAACCGCGGGCAGACGACGAATCGTGGACGGAAGTCCGTTTCCGCAAGATCGAGGACAAATTTTCCCCGGGTCACCCGCCCGCAAGGAGGTGAACAGTCATGGCAACGAAGGAAGTCACTATCGGAGACATCAGTTCACGCTCTGCGGAGGCGGAAGAAGCCTTTCAGGGCGATCAGATGACGATCAACATGGGGCCCTCGCATCCGGCCACGCACGGCGTGCTGCGGTTGCAGATCGAACTGGACGGCGAAACGGTGACAAAATGCGATCCGGTCATCGGGTATCTCCACCGCGGCGATGAAAAGATCGCCGAGAACATGACCTACAACCAGTTCGTTCCCTACACGGACCGGCTGGATTATATCGGGCCGATCCACAACAACGTCACCTTCGCTCTGGCCGTGGAGCAGCTCGCGGGGCTGGAAATGCCGCCCCGCTGTCAGGCCATCCGCCTCGTCTGCTGCGAAATCGCGCGCCTGCAGAGTCACCTTCTCGGCTGTGGCGTGTATGCCATGGATTGCGGCGCCCTGACCGCCTTCATGTATACCTTCACGCAGCGGGAAAAACTCTACTCGCTGCTGGAGCAGCTTTGCGGGGCCCGTTTCACAACCAGTTACACCCGCATCGGGGGACTTCAACGTGACATTCCGGAAGGCTGGCTCGGGAACGTTCTCAAAGTGCTCAACGAGTTGGAGCCAGCGATCGACGAAATCGACAAGTTGATGACGCGGAATAAGATCTTTTACGACCGCACCGTCGGCATCGGGACGATCAACCGCGACGACGCCATCGCCTACGGGATTTCCGGTCCCAATCTGCGCGCCTCCGGGGTCGCCCTTGACCTGCGCAAAGACCGGCCTTACCTCGGGTACGAAAATTACGACTTCGACGTCCCCATCGGCACGAACGGGGACTGTTACGACCGCTGGCTGGTGCGGCTCGAGGAAATGCGGCAGAGTGTGCGCATCCTGCGCCAGGCGATCGACAAGATGCCGGACGGTCCATGGTACGCCGAGGAGGCGAAAAAAGTATTTGTTCCGCCCAAAGCGAAAATCATGACCTCGATGGAGGAACTCATCCAGAATTTCATGATCGTCACGGAAGGCCCGCAGATCCCGGCTGGGGAGGCTTACTTCGAGGCGGAAAATCCGAAGGGAACCCTCGGTTTTTACATTGTTTCAAAAGGCGGGGGCGTGCCATATCGCCTGAAAATCCGCGCCCCCAGTTTCTGCAATCTTTCCATTCTTCCTCAAATGGTGCCGGGACACATGGTACCGGACATTCCCGTTCTTCTCGGCAGCCTCGATTTCGTCCTCGGGGAATGTGACCGCTGACGCCTTCCACGCACCGCAAAAATCACCGCATGGATATCGATCTCTCCAAGGAAACGCTGACCTACATCGATGAGGTCATCCCACGCTACCCGCAGAAGCGGAGCGCCATCATGATGATCCTCCACGCGATCCAGAAAGAAAAAGGCTGCCTTTCGCTGGAGGCCCAGGAATGGGTGGCGGAGAAACTCGAGCTCACGCCGATCCAGGTCCGCGAAGTGGTTACGTTTTATCCCTTTTACCGCGAACATCCGATCGGGAAACGACAGATCCGCGTCTGCCGGACCTTGTCCTGCGCCCTCAACGGCGGCTACCGGATCTGCGAAGCCTTCAAAAAGGCCTTCGATACCGAATTGGACGCGATCTCCCCGGACGGACGGGTCACCGTTGAATTCGCGGAATGCCTCGCCTGCTGCGGGACCGCGCCGGTCGCCATGATCGACGACACCCTTTACGAGAACCTGACCGTTGAGAAGGTGAAGGATCTCTGCGAAGAGATCAAAAAGGAGACGCCCGCGAGGGAAGTCGGCGCGTCCGCCGCCAACGACTAAAACGAACCTTCCTATTCAGTTTCACGCATGATTGCACCCGCCGCCACCAAGCATCCTTCCGTCCATCCCTGCGAGCGCCGCATTCTCCTCCAGCATGCGGACGAGCCCGATTACGACCGCAGCCTTGCCACCTACCGCGAACACGGCGGTTACGAGGAACTGCGCAAGGCGGTGAGGGAAATGAAACCCGAGGAAATCCGGCAAGAGGTCATGGATTCGCAACTCCGGGGCCGCGGCGGAGCGGGTTTCCCGGCGGGGATGAAATGGCGCTTCCTCGACTTCAAAAGCGGCAAGCCGATCTATCTCATCTGTAACGCGGACGAATCCGAACCCGGCACCTTCAAGGACCGGCAGTTGATGCACAAGGATCCGCACCAGCTGATCGAGGGCATGATGATCACCGCCTTTGCCATCCAGGCGGCCCAGGCCTTCATCTACATCCGCGAGGAGATGCCGGAAGGGGCGCGAATCCTCGAGGAGGCGATCGAGGAAGCGCGCGCGGTGGGCTTTGTCGGCGACAACATCCTCGGCTCGGATTACAGTTGCGAACTGATCATCCACCGCGGCGCGGCCGCGTACATCTGCGGCGAGGAGACGGGCCTGATCGAATCGCTCGAAGGCAAGCGCGCCTATCCCCGGATCAAGCCGCCGTACTTTCCGGCCGCCCTCGGCCTCTACATGTGCCCGACGATCGTGAACAATGTGGAGACACTCTGCAACGTGAAGCACATCGTGCGCATGGGCGGAAAGGCCTTCGCGGAGATCGGCAAGCCGAACAACACCGGCACGCGCATCTGGTGCCTGAGCGGACAGGTCCGCAATCCCGGTTACTACGAACTCGAGAACGGCAAGTATACCTACGGCGACCTCATCTATGAGATCGGCGGCGGCATGCGCGAAGGACGCCAGCTGCAGGCCGTTATTCCCGGCGGCTCGAGCGCGAAAGTCTGGCGTGCCGGCGAACGCTTCACCGGCAAGTTGAAGAACGGCGAGCCCTTCGACTGGGCGATGGAGGACGTCCCTCTCGATTTCGACGGTCCCATGGCGGCCGGCTCCATGTCCGGCTCCGGCGCGGTCATCGTCGTCGACGACAGCGCCGACATCGTCGAGGTCCTCGCCAATATCAACGCCTTTTACGCTCACGAGAGCTGCGGGCAGTGCACGCCCTGCCGCGAGGGCTCCCTGTGGATGAAGAAAATCACCGCACGGATGGTCAATGGTGGCGCCCGCGAGGAGGACGTCGATCTGCTCGCCTCCATTGGCGACCAGATCGCGGGACGGACGATCTGCGCACACGGCGAGGCCTGTGCCTGGCCGACGCAGAGCTTCGTGGAAAAGTTCCGCGACAAATTTCT
>JAAAOD010000063.1 GCA_009908535.1 Verrucomicrobiota bacterium | reverse complement strand
AAATGTTCCTGCCACCGGGTGGCCTGCTCCCATGGCCAGGTTTCCCGCTCACAGACGTAGGGAACGAGTTCATTGAGGGCGTCCTTCAGGCTGCTTCCTTCTTCCGACTTGTAAGCGAAGAGATCCACGTCGACCGTTTCCGCGATGAGGCCGAGCTTGAACCAGTGTTCGAGGTTCTCCGTCACATAGCTCCATGAGCGCGTCCGCTTCAACTCGTGCGGCTGCCGTCCCTCCGGCGTGATCTGTTCGTCGATGCGGGGAAGCGTGATTTCCTGCAGGTAAGTTTTCAGCCGCTGCGGTTTGTCGATGAACCAGAGCAGAGCGGCCATTTGCAGGTCGAAGGCGGATCCGTGGTTGTTGACGCTTTCGCGTTCGTCGATCGCCAGCGGCGAGGTTTCGAGCCAGTAGGCGTATTCCGCGAACCAGTCGCGCAAGCCGTGGTAATCCGTGCGGGCAAGCGACGGGGAATTCTTGAGAAGAACGAGAACGCCGACCAGTTCGGCAAAGGGGTGCGTATCGATGATGCCGGTGCCGCGACCGGTGGTTCTCCCGGGAATCGCCTGGGCGTGGTTCAGATGCGGGTTCATGCCGGTTTCCTCATCGAGGAACCATGTATGGAGGAGATCGGCGGCGTGCGCGGCGAAACGTTCTTCGCCCGTGATATACCATGCCGCGGCAAGGCGGCGGACATGCCGGATCATCTCGTGGAGCGGTTCGCGGTCGCTCACCCTGTCCCGTTCCGGGTTGAATGCACCGTCGCGCCGGACGTAGGGCAGGCCGTCCTCGGTGTCCGGATTCGGCCACCAGTAGGGACCCGTGCTGTAATAATCGCGGCGATCGCCGCTGGGCGGGACTTTGGCATTGTCGGTGACGGAAAAGAGCCGGTCCTCCTTCAGGATCTTTTCCGCTTCGTCCAGCAGCCGGGCGGCCAGCTTTTCCTCCCCGGGCGTCTGCGGATGCCGCAGGCGCAACAACTGTTCGGGTTCCAACAGAAGAAGCTCCGGGAGTCCGTGATGCCACTTCGGCCCCACGGCCGGGCGCGGCGTCATGGAGGGGGCTTTCCAAAGGGGTTCCGCGTCGGCCGTTTTCCCGGCAGGATACGGTTGCACGAGGCCGTCGGCATTCGGACGCAGGTCCATCCTTTTCAGCGCGAAGCCGTCCCGGACGGGGAGTCCCAGCTCCACTCCGTCGGCATACAGATTCTCCGTCATTTTAACCTTGGGCAGGGACCCCGCCAGGGCCGTGATGCCTCCCTCGGCGGGAAGCGCGAAGACGTTCCCCTTCAGGCTGACATTTTCCGGCAGGATGACCCGGTTGCGGCGTCCGAATCCCCCGTTCAGGTAAATGCCGTTGCCGCTCGACCGATAAAAAAGGTTGTTTTCCAGGCGCGTGTTGTCGGCGGCGACATAGCCCTGCAAGGGAGAGTCCGGAATGCCGGTGTAAACGACCACCACGCCCCCGGTGCGGCCGGCAAGGGTGGCGAAGTAATTGTCGCGGATGACATGGCCGGTCCCGATGACACGGACCCCTCCGCTGCCCTCCTTGTCGTCCCCGATGAAAAGGTTCCCTTCGGCAAGACCGTCATTGCCATGGCGAAACGTCAGCGTTCCCGCACTGCGGAGAAAAACGTTGCGGCGGATGACATTCCCGTGGGTCTTGCTGGAAATGACTTCGGTCTCGCCGTCGCATTCCTCGAAGTAGTTGTTTTCCACGACAATGTTGCCGTCCTTCATGCTGTCCCCGCTCTGGCCGATCTGGATCATTTCGTAGCCGTTGCTCTCCCGACCCGGCGCCCGGTTGTGGAAGTGGTTGTGGTCCACCCGGTGGCCGGCGTCGCCGCGCTTGACCTTGAATTGCAGGCACACCCCGCTGTGGTCCATTCCGCTGAAGCGGTTGTGGTCGAACCGGTGCCCGCGCCCGAAAACACGCACCCAGTGAAAGCGTCGGTCCGGATCTTCCGGGTTGCAGCGCTCGAAAAGACAGCCCGTCAGCCGATTACCTCTACTGAGATCGCCTTCCGGCCCGCCGAACTCAACGATCGCCTCCACGCCCCGCGGGGGCTCGACTTCCCGCAGGACAAGGTCCCGCAGCTCGACGAAACTGCCCTTTACATGCAGGTACGACGCCCCGGTGATGACCGCCTTCCCCGGCGTTTCCGCCGCCATCACGACCGGCTCGTTCCGACGGCCCGAAGCGGTCACCGACAGCTGCAGATCCCGGTACTCCCCGTCGGCAAGGTGAATGGTTTCGCCCGCCGTCACTTCCGCGACCGCTGCTTCCAGTTCCTCCACGCTCTTCACGACCGTGCCGTGCAGCGCAAGGGACAGGCCAAGGAGAAGGCCTGCGGCTAGAACGGGACGAAGGCGATGGTGGGGTGGCATCCATCGGAATTTCGACATGCCTTGTGTTCCCAAAAAGGTTGCGGAGGGTCAATTTATAATTATTACCCGCCCTATGAGTTTTCATGGATGGTGGCGAAGCAGTCTCCTCATGCTCCTCGTGGCGACGGCCGTTGAAGCGGGCTGGCGCGAGCGGGTCCCGGAGTGGGACGCAGGCGTGCGTGGGGGCATTGCAGAGGTTCCGGTGGTGCGGGAAATCGAGCCGGCGGCCTTGCGGGCGGGCGGCAGCGAATGGATCCAGGCGGCCATCGCGGAGGTGGAGGACCGGGGCGCGGTCCTTCTGCCGGCGGGGGATTACATCCTGAAGGCGCCGATCCATCTGGCTCCCGGGGTGGTCTTGCGGGGACGGGGAATGGGACGGACGACGCTCATCTTCGACATTCCCCCGCCCGAAGAGGACGGGGAATCGGTCCGACCGGCCTACGGGGCGGTTCGTTTCGCGGGAAAGCGGGAAAAGCGCGAAATCCCGATCAAGGGCGGCCACCGGAAGGGCTCCACCTCCCTTGTCATGGAGGCGGGGCATGGTCTTGCGGAAGGCGACCTGATCCTCGTCTTTTCGGAGAACGATCCCGGGCTCATGTACACCGAGGAGCGCTGGGATGCGTCGTGGGCGCTGCAGTCCATCGCCCAGATCGTGGCGGTCGCGGCCGTGGACGGGGAGCGGATCGAGCTGGATGTCCCCCTGCGCCTGAATTACCGGGCGGACCTCGACCCGCGCATCCGGCGGATTCAGCCGCTTGAAAACGCCGGGCTGGAATCGATGACGATCCGGGGAGCGGTGGGCTTCAACGATACCCTTGTCGGGGTGGAAGCGTCGCTGAACTGCTGGGTGAAGGAAGTGGAAACGGTATTCACGGGGCGCGGCCACATCTGGGTGAATTTCAGCCGCCACATCACGGTGAGCGGG
>JAAAOD010000093.1 GCA_009908535.1 Verrucomicrobiota bacterium | reverse complement strand
ATCAAGATGTACGAGATCGACGGCACGCCCTATTACTTTACCGCCAATGAAGGCGACACGCGCGACTACGACGGGTTCTCCGAGGAAGCCGACGTCGAGGACCTTGACCTCGATCCCACCGCCTTTCCCGACGCCGCGATGCTGCAACAGGAAGAGCTGATCGGGAAGCTTCTGGTCACCAACACCCTCGGTGACACCGACGGCGACGGGGACTACGACGAACTCTACAGCATCGGCGGCCGCTCCTTTGCCATCTGGGCCGCCGACGGCACCCTCGTCTGGGAAAGCGGCGACCAGTTCGAGCAGATCCTCGCCGACCTCAAGCCGCTCTACTTCAATTCGGACAACGACGAGAACAACGACTTCGACGGGCGCAGCGACGCCAAGGGGCCGGAGCCGGAAGCCGTCGAAGTGACCGCCATCGGCGGCAGCGTCTACGCCTTTATCGGTCTCGAACGCATGGGCGGCGTCATGATCTACGACGTCAGCGATCCGGCCGCGCCGAGGTTCGTCGGCTACGAAACCAGCCGTGATTTCACCGTCGAAGACGTGGAAAACAACATCGCCGACGCCCGGGAGATGGGACCGGAGGATATCACCTTTGTTCCGGCCAGCGACAACACACAAGGCGTCGATTTGCTCATCGTTTCCAGTGAAGTCAGCGGTTCCATCACCATCTACGAAATCAAGGAACGCGACACCTTCACCCTTTCCCTTCTTCACTTCAACGACCCGGAATCGCAGCTTGTGCACGCCGGTTCGCTGCAGGATAGTCCCGCCGACGCGCCCACGGACGGATTCGGCGGTCCGGACAACCAGTTCGTCAACTTCGGCGGCGCGCCCCGCTTTCTGACGAAGCTGAACACGCTTCGCTCCGAAGCGGAAACGGACGGCGTCCTCGTCATCAGCGCGGGCGACAACTTCCTTCCCGGCATCGAACTCGACGCCAGCATGCCGGACAAGAACGACGGCAATCCCGAAGGCATCCAATACGACGCCCTTACCATCGCCGCGGCCAACCTCGACGTTTCCGCCATCGGCAACCACGAATTCGACCTCGGTCCGGATTACCTGAAGATGTGGTACGATCAGGTCCGCACCGGTGAGACCGTCAACGGCGCCATCGTCTACCCGACTTCGGACGTGCCTTACGTCAGCAGCAACCTCGACGCCACCGCCGTCCCGGAACTCGACGACTACATCGTCCCAAGCGTGGTCGTGGAAAAATCCGGCGAGCGCATCGGCGTCATCGGGGCCACGACCTGGTTCCTGCCCGAAATCAGCAGCACGGGTGATGTCGAAATGATCGACGCCAACGGCGACAACGTCAGCTCCATTGAGGACGTCGCTCAGCTCGTACAGGACGAAGTGGACGCGCTCGAGGCCGACGGCGTGAACAAGATTGTCCTCGTCACCCACCTGCAGAACATCCGCAACGAACAGGACCTCGTCCAGCGCATCCGCGGCGTCGACGTCGTCATCGGCGGCGGCGGCAATGAGCTGCTTGCGAACGAGGGCGACCCGGTCGTGGCCGGCCGCGAACCAGTCGGTCCGTATCCACTTCTTGAGGACGCCGACGGCAATCCCGTCACCGACCTCGACGGAGTGAACGTGCCGGTGGTCGTCTCCGACGGGGATTTCCGCTACATCGGCAAGCTCGACCTCGAATTCGACGCCGATGGCAACCTCGTCAGCTACAGCGGTTCCCCGCAGCGCGTTTCCGCCTTCACGGAGGGGGTTTCGCTCGAGGGGGCCACCATCACCAACGACGGGGTCGAGCCGGATCCCTTCCTCGTCGACATGGTACAGACGCCCGTCTTCGATTACGCCACGGTGCAGTTCCAGACCGTTCTCGCCGACAGCGAAGTGACGCTGGAGAGCCGCCGTTCCGATGTCAGCGCGGAGACCGGACTCGTCGTCGGCAAGCGCGTGCGCGAGACCAACCTCGGGAACCTGACCGCCGACGCCGTCCTCTACGAAGGCACGGTCCAGGCCGCCTACCTCGGCACCCCCACTCCGGACATCGGCTTTCAGAACGGCGGGGGCATCCGCAACGACGGCACCTTCGCGCCGGGACAACTGACCCTCGGGGACGTCTTCAACTTCCTCCCTTTCACCAACTTCAACACGGTCATCGAGGACATCACCCCGCAGATCCTGAAGGAAATGATGGAGCAGAGCGTTTCCGAGCTTCCGGACGCCGGGGGCCAGTTCCTCCAGATCGCAGGGTTCAGCATCGTCTACGACCCGACGCGCCAGCCCCAGGAGACGGCCAATGAAGCCGTTACCGTGCCGGGCGAACGCATCCGCCGCATCGAACTGGATGACGGTACCGTCCTCGTTGAGAACGGCGAAATCATCGCCGGGGACATCACCCTCACCGCCGCCACGAACAGCTTCGTCGCCGGCGGCGGGGACGGCTATTACTGGCTCGAGTCGCTTCCGCAGACAAACGCGCCCTCCCTCTACGGAGACGCCCTCATCAATTACGTGAATGAAGTCCTCGAGGGCGAGATCACGATGGCGGACTACGGACCGGACACGGTCGGGTTCCGCATCCAGTCGACCGCCGAATACGTTCTCGCCTTTGTCGAAGGCGTCGGCATGGACCTGTTCCGCGAATCCAGCTGGCTCGGACCGGTCTTCATCGGCTTCCTCGACCTCAACTGGATCTGGGACGAGGAACTGGGCTGGATCTACGTTCTCCCCTTCAACGAATCCCGCGAGGGGGTCTGGCTCTACGTCTGGGATTACGGCTGGCTCTGGACGGAGGCGGCCGCCCGGCCCATGGCATGGGATCCCGAGACCAACGACTGGCGGAGCCTCCTCTCCCTGTAGGAATTTTCTCCATACACATAGCTCCACTCAGGGGGCGCGTCCGTTTTTGGGGTAGCGGGCGCGCCTCTTTTTTCCTTTGACCTGAAGACCGGGAAGAAGAAAAGGAGCGGCATGACAACCACCGAGGAAGCCCGGCACTGGTTCCGCGAGCTGCAGGACCGCCTGCTGGCGGAGCTGGGCGGCGAGGATCCGGAGGCCGCGCGCCGGACCGACGAATGGGACCGTCCCGAGGGCGGCGGCGGACGCAGCTGCGTGCTCGACGGCGGGGAGCTGGTCGAAAAAGGCGGCGTCAATTTCTCCCATGTCTTCGGGGAAAGACTTCCGGAGAGCGCCTCGGAACGCCGCCCCGAGCTGGCGAACCGGCCCTTCGAGGCCATGGGGGTCTCCGTGGTCCTGCATCCGCAGAACCCGCACGTGCCCGCGACGCACATGAACGTGCGGCTGTTCCGCACCAACGACGCCGGGGAGCGCCCC
>JAAAOD010000158.1 GCA_009908535.1 Verrucomicrobiota bacterium | reverse complement strand
GGGATTGGTGCGGATGAACTGCCGAACCGCCTTACGGCTTTTGGCATCGGCCTCGCTGGTCACCGTGCAGGTATTGATGATCCCGACCTCGGCTTTACCACCAAAGGGAACGATCCGGTAGCCGCGTTGCTGGAGCTGGTCGCGAAGGGCCTGCGATTCGGCCTCGTTGAGGCGGCAGCCGATGGTATGGACCATCGCCCTTGGGGATTCGCCACCGGGAGCCTCCGTTTTCATCTGTTCGGGGTATCAGGAAATCAGCGGCATCGACAAGCCGTCATTTTGCTTTCAATGGTGAGGTTCATTGGAATCATGAAAGCAGCTCCCGCCGGTTTTTTCACCTCCGACGCCCTTGCCTGCGCCCGCGCCCTCATCGGGGCGGAACTGGCCTTCGGCGCGTGCGCGGGGGAAATCGTCGAGACGGAGGCCTACCTCGGGGAGGGAGATCCCGCCTGTCACACCTTTGTCCGCGCCAAGGCACGGGCTTTTGTCGCAGAGAATCCGGTCGGAACCGCCTATGTCTACCTAAATTACGGCGTCCATTACCTCTTGAATTTCCTCACCGGCCCGGAGGCGGTGCACGGTTTCGTTCTCATTCGCGCCCTGCGGCCGACTTCCGGGCTTCCCATCATGGTCCGTCGACGGAAGCGGCGACATCCCCGCGAATTGTGTTCGGGCCCCGGAAAACTGACGGCGGCCCTCGGGATCGACGGACGGCACCACGCGACCGACCTGCTCGCCCACCCGGAATTCCGGTTGTGCCTGCCGGAGGCGCCTGCCCCTGTGGAGGCCGATGGACGTATCGGAATTTCCCGGGCGGCCGAGCTTCCCTACCGCTTTACTCACGCCGAGCGACAGGAATGGATCTCCCGTCCGGTGAAAAGGTAGCGACGGCCCGCCTTCCGGGATTGACGATTCCGGAGCCGGAGTCATCTGGTTAATGCCCATGGATTGGCTGATCATCATCGGCATCGGGCTGCTTATCATGCTGGCCCGGATTCTCGACGTCAGCATCGGCACGCTGCGGGTGATCTCGGTGATAGACGGTCGCCTGAAAACCTCTTTCATCCTAGGGTTTGTCGAAGTGGCGGTTTGGCTATCCGTCGTCTCGGTGACGCTGGAAAAGATCGCGGAGCAGCCCTTCCTTGCCCTTTTCTTCGCGCTCGGGTTTTCACTCGGAAACGTTTTCGGAATCCTTCTCGAGCGCAGGATTCCGCTGGGCAACCTGTCGCTCCGGGTCGTGGGGGGCCAGGAAATCCGCGAGATCGCGGACGAGATCCGCGAAGCCGGGCTCGGCGCCACCGTCGTTCCCGGGGAAGGCCGGTCGGGAGAACGCCTCCTTCTCTTCACCTTCATGCCGAAAAAGATGCTGCCGAGGGTCATGAACATCCTGAAGCCGCGCCGGGAAAACGTCTTTTACACCCTCGATTACGGCGGGAGTTCCAACAAGATCCTCCTGCCGCAGACCTCGCAACCGGCGGGCCCGCGGCGCTTCTTCAAGAGGAAGTAGCCGCACGAAGCTATAACTGTCGCAACATTTCCGCTACCGCGGCTTTCAGCATGGCGTCCTCCCCACGCGCAACGGCGGCGGGTGGGTTGTCGACGCGGATATCGGGAAAGATTTCCTTGTTTTCGAGGTAGTCGTTTTCAAGGTCACGGATCCCGACCTGCGGGATACCGAAGACAACGGGCGAGAAGGGAAGATTTTTCCACCAGACGGCAGTTCCGGTTCCCGCCACCGGCATTCCGACAAGGGTCCCGAGATCAAGATCCTGAAAGACCTGCGGCACCATGTAGGCGTTGGAGTAATTGCTCTCGCTCATAAGGAGAATCTGCGGTTTTGCCCAGCGTTCCTGCGGTTCGTACCCGCGGAGTCTTCCCTGCACCTCGTAGCGATAGTAACGTTGCGCGTCGAAGAAACGGACCAGCTCGTCGTGAAGAAACCCGCCCCCGTTGAAGCGGGTGTCGACGACAAGGGCCTCCACACTTTCCGGCAGGCGCAGGGCTTCCTCGTACACCTGGCGGTACCCGCGGTCGTTCATGGCCTCGATATGGACGTAGCCGAGCCGGCCCCCGGACAAAGCTTCCGTCGCCTCCCGGCGCGTGCGGACCCAGCGGTTGTAGAGCCATTCCTCGCGTTCACGGAGCGAGACGGGATACACGCGCGCATGGCGCTGCCCGCCGTCCGTGGAAGCGACGGTGAGCCGGACCGGCTGGTCGGCTTTCCTGTTGAGGAGGCGGTGCAGCTGCTCAATATGAGGGAGCGGTTGCCCGTCGAGGGCAAGGAGGCGTTCCCCGGCGGTCACCTCCAGCGATGCCGCCGCGAGCGGCCCCTCCGGGAGGACTTCCGCGACGAGAATTCCTGGTCCGTCATCCTCCCGGTCCGGATAAAAGGCGAGGGTCGCCGTCTCATCGGGGGACTCCGCTTCATGGCGCGGATACGCCCCGGTATGGCTGACGTTCAGTTCTCCGAGGAATTCGCTGAGCAGCTCCGCAAAATCGGCCGGGTGGTGGATGTGGGGAAGGAACCGACGGTAATGATCCCGGTAATCCGCCAGCGGCACGCCGTGAAGATCCGCGCGGTAAAACCGCTTTTCCATGATGCGAAGGACATGATCGAGCTCGTAAACCCGCTCCGCCGCTTCATCCCATTCCGCCTCCACGTTGATGGCGATGGGTTCGGCCTTTCCTGCGTCTGTATCAATTTTCTGGATACGTCCGCCGTTGAGCAGGAAGAGTTGCTCTTCTTCGGGGCCGAAGACCATGCGCTGGATCCCGTCCGCCACGTAGCGGGCAGAGCGGTCGAGCTCGAGCCCGGTCACGCCGAGCCGGCGGGTTTCGCCGGTGCGGGTTTCGCGTTTCCAGAGATCGTAGCCCTCCTCGCTTTCGACAAAGTAATAAAGCACATCTCCTTTGTCGGAGAGAAGAGGCAGCGCGATGTCGCCGGCCTCGCTTGTCAACCGCACCTCCCGGTAGGGAAGGCCGTCAAGATCGAGGACGAGTGGATTTTCTTCGGTTTCCTTCTTCCTGTCCCCGGGGTCGGCATCATTGGCAGTTTCCTCGCCCTTTTCCTCTTTTTCCTGTTCCCAGAGCGCTTCCCTTTCCTCAAGGGCAGCGAGGCGGGCCTCGCTGAGGAGGAAGCGCTCATGGGCGGCCTTGTCGAAGAACTGCAGCCAGACGGACAGCTCGGAATTGCGCCCGCGGAAATTCCGTCGCCCATCCCGGTCGCTTTGCCAGAGCATCGCTTTCCCGTCGAGGACCCACCGTCCCCCGGCATCGTAAAACCCGTTCTCGGTCAGGTTCCGCAAGCCGTCGGGCTCATCGACGGTCAACAAACCGATCTCGTCCGATCCTGCCTGCTGCTCGTAGTCAACAAGCAAATACTTCCCGTCCGGCGACCATGCGAAATGGTTGGCGTCGGCGGAATAGCGCCAGAGACCGGTGTTCTCGAGCAAACGCCGGTCCGCTCCGGTTTCCCGATCGAGAAGGCGCAGCTCCGTAAGGCCGCTCATGTAGGCGATGCGCTTGCCCTCCGGATCATAGCGCGGCTCGGTGGCGTCCTTACCGGTCGTCTTGAGTTCCTTCTCCGTGAAGGATACGGCATCATAAAAGACCGCTTCTCCCTCGCCGAGTTTTGCTTCGAATAACCGCCAGCGCCCCTCCCGGTCCCCGGCGTAGAGGAGGATTCCCCCGTCGGGATGCCATGTGAGATCGCGCTCTTCACCGGTCGTGCGCGTAATGCGGCGGGTGGTGCCGTGATCGCTGGAAGCCACATAGACGTCGCCACGGGCGATAAAAGCCACCTCTTTGCCGTCCGGGGAAAGGCTGAATTCTTCAACGGGCTTGGGAAGGGTACGGCGCTGCACCGGCTCCGGCACCGCCTCTCCCGGGATTCGAATGGCGAGTGGGCGCGCCTGCGCTGAGGCGCTGCTTTTAAAGTAAATCCTCCCGGCGAAGGAGTAGGCGATCTCCCCGTTACCGGCCACGGTCAGGGAGCGGACGGGATGCGTCTCATGACCGGTGACCGCGACGGGTTCCGCGGACCCGTCCAACGAAGCCCGGAAAACATTAAGAGTACCGTTACGTTCACTGAGAAAGTAAAAGGAATCTCCGTCCGGAGCAAAATGGGGATCGCGGTCCTCCCCCCGCCATTCCGTGAGGAGGCGGTCTTCTCCGGTGGCAAGATCGACCATGCGGATATCCCTTGCGATGGCGGAGACGTGGTGTTTCCGGTACGGATTCTCAAAGCCCTTGATGTTCTCGTAAATAATGCGCTCTCCCGTGGCATCGGGACGGGCGTTTTCCGCCGGCGTGGTCAGCGCCTGCCGCACCCGGCCGCTTTCGAGATCAACGCTGTACAGTTCCGGCATGACGCCAGAGGGAAACTGCGCGCTGCGATGGTCATCGAGACGGTGGGAGCGGAAAAGGACCCTTGCGCCATCGGCGGAAAAGGCCGTGGGCAGGTCGTTGCTGGAGTGAAAGGTCAGGCGCCGGGTCGTTTCGGTGGAGAGGTCGACGACATGGACGTCGTAGTTGCCGTGCCGGTCGGAGGCGAAGGCCAGTTTCGTCCCGTCCGGAGAGAAAACCGGCCGCGCCTCATGGGCGGGATTACGGACAAGGGAGCGCGCCATCCCTCCTTCCGAGGGCACGAGAAAGAGGTCCCCGGCGTACTGGACCGCCAGTTCTTTTCCATCTGGACGAAGGGCCACGTCGCGGAGCCACAGAGCCTCGGCCGCCGACAAAGATGGCGGAACGAGGCCGAGAGAGAGGAGAGCCGGCAGGAGAACAAAGGATAGAGGTTTCATGAAGAAACCTCCACTCCACGCCCTTGGCCCGCCCGGTCAAGTCTCCGGAAAAAGTTCTTCCGTTAGAGGGAGAAACCAACCCGCCCTCCGCTTCCTCTTGCCAATGGCGGGCGTTCCCGACACGCTCGCGTCCAAGGAGTCCGACATGCATCGAAGAGAATTTTTCCGCAAAGGCCTCGGCGTCGCTTTAGGGGGCGTCAGCGTCCCGGCAATTCCCGCCTTATTCGGGGAATCGGGCAAACAGGCCCACCCTTCCACGGACCCTCTACCGGACCTTGTCGCCGTGCACGGGGGTTCCCCCTCCGCCTTGTTCGATGCCGGCATCCGCGCCCTTGGCGGCATGAAAGCCTTTGTCCGAAAAGGGCAGACTGTGGTCGTGAAGCCGAACATCGGCTGGAACGCGGGGCCGGAACGGGCCAGCAACACCAATCCGGAACTGGTCGGTCGCATCGTCGAGCACTGTGTCGAAGCCGGCGCGCGCAAAGTCTACGTCCTCGATCACACTTGTGACCCGTGGCGCAAATGTTACCGCAACAGCGGTATTCAGGACGCCGCCCGCAATGCCGGTGCCACCATGGTGACAGGGAACGACAACGCGCATTACGGCAAGGTGGACATCCCGGAAGCGGAGGTGCTGAAGACGGCGGAAGTGCATGAACTGGTGGCCGAATGCGATGTCCTCCTCAATGTTCCGGTATTGAAAAACCATGGCGGCGCCGTCGTCTCCCTCGCCATGAAAAACCTCATGGGCGTCGTCTGGGACCGCCGCTACTGGCACCGGAACGATCTGCACCAGTGCATCGCCGATTTTCCCCTCTACCGTCAGCCGGACCTCAACATCATCGACGGCTACCGCGCCCTCCTTCGCAACGGCCCCCAAGGCGTCTCCGTCAAGGACACGGCCGTCATGAAGAAGATGGTCCTGAGCCGGGATATCGTCGCCGCCGACACCGCCGCCACGCTCCTGCAGGGAAAGCAAGCGCGGGACGTTCCTTTTATCGCCCACGCAGGTCGCCACGGGCTCGGCCAGAGCGATCTCTCCAAGCTGCGCATCCGCCGCATCCGGTTGTAGGCGATGCCGCAAAGCGGGCCATCCTCCGGTAGCCGAACTCGTGAGAGTTTGGTCCGTAGCCGAACTCGTAAGAGTTTGGTCCGTAGCCGAACTCGTAAGAGTTTGGTCCGTAGCCGAACTCGTAAGAGTTTGGGAACGTCAACTCGACTCCCGGGCCAAAGTCTTACGACTTCGGCTACTTCCACGGCAACGGGCCAAAGTCTTACGACTTCGGCTACTTCCACGGCAACGGGCCAAAGTCTTACGACTTCGGCTACCTCCACGGCAACGGGCCAAAGTCTTACGACTTCGGCTACTTTCACGGCAACGGGCCAAAGTCTTACGACTTCGGCTACCGGGCGGAACCATTTTCCTTCACGCCATGCTTAGACGCCTCCGCATCGCCGTCTCCCTTCTATTTTTCGCGGGATTCCTCCTTGTATTTCTGGATCCATGGCTGCTGCTGCCGGCGGGGGTCGCGGAGGCACTCACCTGGCCGCAGTTCGTTCCCGCCCTGAACCGCCTCGCGGGCCTCGGGATGGCGGCCGCGGCGGGTCTTGTCTTCGTGCTTGTCCTGACGCTGCTTTTCGGCCGCGTCTACTGCTCGGGGATCTGTCCCCTCGGTGTCTGGCAGGACCTGGTCGCGAGGCTGGCGGCCCGGAAACGTCGTCCCCGCTACAAGGCGCACAAGGGATACCCGTGGCTCCGGGTGGCCGTGGTCGCCGGTGTTTTCGGGACGGCCGCCCTTTTGGGCTCGACCCTGCTCGGATGGATGGACCCCTACAGCATCTTCGGGCGGTTCCTCACCTATCTGATCGCCCCGGTCGCCACCTTTATCGCCAACCTCGGCGTCGGGTTGACGAATCTTTTCGGCGCCCACCACGCCCGTCTGCCAACCCCCCCGTGGGCATGGGCGGGAGCGAGCCTCGCCGCCGTCCTCATGACCGTGGTCACAGTAATGGCGGCCTATCGCGGACGCCTTTTCTGCAACACCCTTTGCCCGGTCGGCGGCGTGCTGGGTTTTCTTTCCCGGTTTGCGCTCTTCCGGATCCAGCTGGATGGCAGCAGCTGCACCGCCTGCACGCGCTGCCACCGTACCTGCAAGGCGGAATGCATCGACGCCACCCAGCACACCGTGGACCTGAGCCGTTGCGTGGCCTGCTTCAATTGCCTCGATTCCTGTCCGCGGGGGGGCATCCGCTACGCCCCCTTCTGGCAAAAAGCGGGGACGACGAGGCGAACGGACAAGGCAAAGACGCCTTCCGCCTCGAAGGCATCGCGCCGCGCCTTTTTCGGCACGGTCGGGCTGATGATGGGCGGGACGCTCCGTTCCCACGCCCAGGGCCGCGGTATGGGGCGCGGACGTGGCATGGGCCGGGGCCGCGGCGGCTGGGGTAAACCGCCGGAGGAATATCCCGCCCACCGCCCTCCCCTTGCACCTCCAGGAGCCGGATCGACGCGACGTTTTACCGGGCTTTGCACCTCTTGCACCCTGTGCGTGGCCGAATGCCCGACGCAGGTTCTGCAGCCAAGCACCCTTGAGTACGGGCTGCGGGGCCTTTTCCAGCCGCGCATGGATTTTCGCGCGGGCAGCTGCACCTACGAATGCCGGCGTTGTCTCGAGGTGTGCCCCACCGGTGCCCTGCAGGACTTCACGCTGGAGGAGAAGAAGGAAGTGCAACTGGGCGTGGCCGAATTCTACAAGCACCTCTGCATCGTGCACGAGGAGCGGACCGCCTGCGGGGCCTGTTCGGAACACTGCCCGACCGGCGCGGTGAAAATGGTGGCCTGGCGCGACGGGCTCACCATGCCCGTCATCGATCCGGACATCTGTATCGGCTGCGGCGCCTGCGAACACGCCTGCCCGACCGAACCGCAGCGGGCCATCGTCGTGCGTCCGCACCCGGTCCATGAAAAAGCAAAGAAACCGGACAGCGGGCCGGCGGTGGAAGCCCCCGTCGCCCCCGGCGAATTTCCTTTCTGAGCATGAGCCTCCCTTCCCGCCCCCCGTCCTCCGGAGTTGCCCACAAAGCTGCCTTCTTTGATCGGGTGGCGGGCCGGCCATGGGCGGACCAGCCGTACAGTGCTGAGGAAAGGCAAAGAATCCGACGCGTGCTGCAACTCGCCGGAGTTCAAACGGGAGACAAGGTTCTCGAACCGGGCTGCGGCACCGGGCGCCTGACGGAAATACTCGCCCGCAGGGTCGGTCCCGAAGGCCGCGTTATCGCCACCGAAATCAGCGGTACCATGCTGCGTCTCGCCCGGAATCGTCTAACAAAGTGGTCCACCTTGTCTTTTCATCAGGGACCGGCGGAAACCATGCCTCTTGCGGGGGCATCCCTCGACCATGTCGTTTGCCACCAGGTCCTCCCCCATTTCGATGACCTTCCCGCCGCCATCGAAAACCTGTCCCACGGTCTCCGTCCGTGCGGGACCTTTGTTGTCAGCCACCTGCAGCCCGCCTCGTGGATCAACGATGTCCACCGCAAGGCGGGCTCCGTTGTAGCGAAAGATCAACTCCCCGGCCTTTCCGAACTGCGTACCCTGCTCCGTCGCAACGGGCTTGGCATCGAGACTTTCCAGGATCGGACAGGAACCGGCTACCTTCTGGTCGCCCGTAAAAAAGAAGCGGCCGGAGAAGGATCTTCCCCGGCCGCCTGAGAGATGCGGAAAATGGCACTCTGGTCGTTTACTGGCCGAACGGAAGCCAGCCCTCGCTCCCCGGCTCGAAACTGTAGTAGTAGCCGCTGGTTCCGCTGCCGTAGATGAAGTAATTGGGGCCGGCGACCACGGCGTAGAAACCGGCGCGGCTGCCGCCCTGTTCAAAGATGTACATCCAGTGTCCGACGCCGGGATCTCCGATGCCGAAGGTATAGACCCAGGGCCAGTTGGCGTCGAAAATCCAGCCGATCCCCGGCTCTCCCGGATACCCTTCCCCGGAATTCCGCCATTCTCCCTGTTTCGGCGTCGCGGCCCAGAAAGAGGGGTCCCCGCCGCCGCTCAGATCGGCGGCAATGCCGACGTTGTCGATGACGACGGCGTTGGCGTCGGCCGCGCCGGAAATGTTCATGCGGATCCGCACCGTGGCCATGCCGTCCAATCCGGGGAGGGCCACCGTCGTGCCCTGGTCGGTGGCGGTCACCGTCAGCGGCGAACCCGCGGAAACAAAGTTCGCCCCGTCGAAATACTCAAGGGAAAGGCTCTGGCCTCCGGCCGTTGACGTCTCCGTCTGGAAGGCGAAAGTGATCTCCCATGCGGACGCCTCCGTTCCGGCGTCAGCGGTGAAGACAAGGGAATTGTCGGCCTTGATCTTCAGGGCGAAGTTGTTGTACACTTTCTGCCCGTTGAAAATGAGGACGTTTTCCGAGGCGGTGGAACTGTACGGAGGGGAAACCTGCTCCGTTTCCGAATCCAGATTCTGGGCAAAGGGAAAAACCGTGTCGGTGCCGCTGATGTCCAACGGCCCGGCGGAGGTCGACCCGTTCGTTCCGTCGTAGTAAAGAGTTCCGAATTCGGCGGCCAGCGGCCCGCCCGCGGCGCTGTCCTCCAGCAATTCCGAATAATTGGCCTTCAAAGCTCCGGCCTGGGAGAAGTCGGGTTCGGATACATTTCCGATTGCGTTGAATCCTCCGGCGGGAAACTGGGAAAACTCCCACCCGGCAATCATCATCGGCTGCCCGAAAAGACCTCCTGTGCCGAGAACGAGGAGGCATGCGCATTGTATTCCAGCATTTCGTTTCATGTATATTTTCCGTTAGAGTTATCGATTCAAGTTGGAGAGGGAATTCCACAAAGGGGCGAGCGTAAATTCGCGTGATTCGGCAAAGACTTTTCCATTCAGGTCGGTTGCGACAAACAAGGGGCCTTCTCCCGGCTCGTGCTGAAGGACCTTGATGAAGGAGTGGCTTAGAAAGTCATGCATTATGGCGACCGGGAGCGTTTTATCCCTCACGGTTTTGAACATCTCCCTATCGTTGGTGCGGTAAAGAGGAAAAAGGACCGGTTGGAGCCCGTGGGCTTGGATTTGCGTTTTGTCCTCTTGAAGCAACCGACCCAAGGACTCCCAATCGGATTCCTCCTTACCAATATAGATAAAAAGGAACCCTTTCCAGTCTTTTGTTTCCGCACTGGAAACCGCGGTCATCTTTCCATCCTTACTTCGGAACAGTTTTGGCGGCCCGAGCATGGCAAGGTAATTGGGCCGGACTTTCTTTATCTCTCCGGCCTTAACAGCTTTGGCCCGAACGCGGACGTCGGTCTGGTCGATGGCCAATCGGTGAATACCGTTCCTGCCGAAGTCCACGACGGCAGTGAGCGGATCCTCCTCGATGCGGATGAGCACACCGCGGGCGCCGGTTCCGAGGGTGTCGCCGCTGTCGGAAATCGCAGTCACCCGGACCTTGGGGGGCCAATAGTCAGACTTACCCAAGAGCATTTCCAAACCTGGTTCCGACCACAAAGTGCATCCAGCAAGGAAAAGGCTGATACCGAGAAATAAGCGTTTCATTCAACAAAGTAAAGAGGAGGGGGCGTCCTACGCCCCCTCCCCGAGGAAGATTAAGGTTGTGCAATCTTCAAGCCTTGCGCAGCCGGCGCCGAATAATGAGGCCGAGTGCGACCAATCCGAAAAGAGCCGCATAGGTGGCAGGTTCCGGAACGGCGGCAACACCGAGATTGTCGATGACCACGGCATTGGCGTCCGTCGCACCGGAGATGTTCATGCGGATCTGCGCCATCGCCATGCCGTCAAGGCCGGAAATGGCCACCGTCGTGCCCTGGTCGGTCGCGGTCACCGTCAGCGGCGAACCCACAGCAACGAAGTTCGATCCATCGAAGTACTCGAGGCTGATTTCCTGGCCGCCGGCCGTGCTGGTTTCGGTCTGGAAGGCGAAGGTGAGATTCCAGTCCGTGGAAGCGACCTGCGCGTCCGCCATGACGACGAGGGAGTTGTCCGCTTCAATCTTCAGACCGAAGTCGTTGTACACTTCCTGGCCGTTGAAGATCAGAACATTTTCCGAAGCGGTGGATCCGTAGGGCGGGGAAACCTGGTCGACTTCCGAACCCAGGTTTTGTGCAAACCCGTAGACCGTGGGATCTCCACTTAAACCAAAGGGTCCCGCATTGGTGGAACCGTTCGTCCCGTCATAGTAAAGTGTGCCGAAACTGGCGGCGAGGGGTCCTCCCGCCGGACTGTCCGGAAGCAGCTCCGAGTAATTGGCGTTCAGCGCACCGGCTTGGGAGAAGTCTGAATCGGCCAAGAGACCCACGGCGTTGAATCCACCGGCCGTAAACTGGGAGAACTCCCACCCGGCGATCATGTTGGACTGCGCCGAGGCACCGAGGGTCATGAGGCCACCCGCGACCCCAACCACTAATTTAGTAAAGAATTTCATTTTTTGATCCTATTTATTTATGAAAGAGCCAAGAGCTTCCTTCCAGAAGCTCAGCCCTTGTTGAAATCATTCAGGTCGAGAGCAGTCCATCCGGCGGGCCATGTGGCACCGGCACCAGCACCGAAGCGGATTGCCCCGCGGGTACCAATGCTTTCATAAAGAGCCGCAGGCAGAGTGACTTCGGCACCGTTTGCGAACGGGCTCTGCGGACGAAGGTCCAGTGTTTCGCTACCGGTAAGGTCGTCCCCGAGGATGACTTCGCCGCCAGCGGCCACCTGATTGTCGGAGGCGACTTCGTTGCCGTCGCTCCCCATGACGCCGGCGCCCGTGTCGGAGGCCCAGGTGACGCCCTGGACGACGACCGGATTCGGGGTCTGGTCCTGCCATGCTTCCGTGCAGTTATCGACGAGGCCGTTGTAGAGGGCGCCGCTGAAGCCGTTGCGGAGACGGATGTAGGCGCCGCCGTTGCCGACCACGGTGAAGTTGGCGACCTGGTAGGACGGGAAGGGGGTCACGTCGAGATTGCTGTCGAGGTTGCTGTCGGACGCGGTCGTACCATCTTCCCCGTCGAACTCGAAGGGCTTGTCACCGCCGCCGGAACCGATGTTCTCGGTCGCCTGGACAACGACGGCAAACTGGGTCGTACCGGTGAAGCCCTGGTCGCCGTCGAGGCTGTCGTCGCCGACGAAGGTGACGGCCAGGTGATCAGCGTCCACCGTGCCGCCGAACCATTCCACGCCGTCGTCCCAGTTCTGGTAGACTTCGACATGGCTGATGGTCGTGCCGCGGCCGACGCCGCCGAGGGTGAGGCCGTTGATTTCGTTCCCGGCCCCGATGACGTCCCCGCCGTAGCGGATGGATACGAACTCGAGCGTACCGGAATTGTCATTGGGGAAATTGCCGCCATACTGGGCATTGAAAGCGGCCGGGAGTCCTTCCACTTCGGCCAGCCCCGGAGCAACGTCGTTCACGTTGGTGGGCGCATTGCCGAGAATGATCACGCCACCCCAGAGAGCGACGTTGCCGTTCAGGGAAGAACTTCCGATCTGCAGGCGCGGCAGGTTGCCGGGAGCGGTTTGCGGAAGGACACTGCTTTCGGGGGTGGCATCGAGGAAGGTGTCGCTGGCACCGCTGTAGGCGGTCAGGTAGCTGCCGTCGCCGTCGGCGATGCCGTCATTATTATTGTCGATGGCGGCGGTGGTGAAAATGATGGGATCTTCACGGGTGCCGGCGGCATTGATGGTGCCGTCCTGAGCAACGACAAGGGAACCCGGGTCGTTGGCGGTGTCTTGGATGGGGCCGGTGCGGGGCTGCCCGCGGACCACCGTTCCCGGAAGAATCGTCAGGGTCGCGCCCCCGTCGACGAAGACGGCGCCTTCGAGGATGTAGGGGCTGCCGGCAGGCGTCCAGGTGGCGTCCCCGCCGAGGGAGCCGGCCGGAACGGAAGTTTGGGCGGAAAGCCCGGAGACCATGCCTCCGAGGGCCAACGCGAGAATCGTGCTTTTTTTCATAATCGCTGTTATTGGTTTTGGTTACGTGAGTTGGTTTTCGAGAAACGTTGCCGCATTGACGACAAGACCGGCAAAGGTAGGGGCCGAATATTGAAAACCGGGGACAAGAAGGTGACAAAAACGCAATACAAGCGCCGCCGACGAATCTCAGAAGGTTGCTTTCAAGGACACCATGTAAATTCTTCCGGAACGGTACTCGCGGTCGATCGGGGCCGAGGCGATCACCTCGTCATCGTAAAAGTAAGTCCGCTTGGAATTGGTCAGGTTTTCAATGCCCAAGGTGAGCTGAAAATGCTTCCAGAGATCCTGGGTGATAACGAGGTTCACCTCTTCGAAGGTATCAAGATAGATGTCCGGAACCGCGAATTTGTTGGAGCCGACGTAGCCCGCCGCGGAATCGAGGGAACGTCCCTGTGCGAAAAAGGAAAGCGTGACCGCCGTACCCCAGTCCGGTTGATCAAACCGCAGGTTCAGGTTGGCGATCCATTCCGGCTGGTCGAACAGCGGACGGCGGCCTTGCGGCGGCAGGAACGGGGTTTCGCCGGCCTCCTCGTCAAACTCCGGCGTGGCGTAAAAGGCACCTCCGAGGACACGCCCGTCCTCGAGAAAAAAACCGCCGGAGAGGAGTCTCTTGAAATTTTCGGGAACGTCGACCCGTGCGTAGATGTAGGAGAAATTGCCGCCAATGGAGAGATGACGGGCCCAGTCCCGGTCGAGAAAATCTAGCGACTTCTGCGCCTCGAGTTCGATGCCTTTGATGGTGGCCTCGTTGGGATTGTTGAAAAAGATCTTCGTCTGCACCGTTCCTTCCAGTGTCGTCCGCTCGATGGGATTCTCGACCCGCTTGGAGAAGAGGCTCACGGCGACGAGGTCGCGGTTTTCCGGGAAAAGGTACTCGAGCCGGAAGTCGATGCTTTCCGTGTCGGAGGGTTGCAGCTTGGGATTGCCGCTCTCCCAGTCGAGGGTGACCGGGTTGCGGGAAGTAATGAAAGCGAACTCCTTGAAGGAGGGCCGGACGAGGTTTTTCGCGTAGCCGGCACGCAGGCGCAAGCGGTCCGAGAATTCGTAGACGAGGTTAATGACGGGAAGGATCCGCTCCTCGTCGATGACCCCGACAAAATCCGAGGGCAGCGGGCCATCGTATCCAAGAATCTGGGCATTTTCTGAGGCAAGGCGTCGCGGGGCATCGTTCAAGCCAAGGCGTAAAATTTCCGAGTTGAAAAACTCCTCTCCGCGGTTCGTCCCGGTCTCCATTTCAAGGTTTTCCAGACGCGCCCCGACCGATACATCCAGCATGCCGACAAGGCTGAATTCGGTCCCGAAGAAGATGCCCTCCACCGTACGCAGGCCGGAGGTACGGGCGGAGGAAGGCGAACCGGCGGAACTCAGGTCGTTCCGCAGCGCTTCGGAAATTGTCGGGTAGGTGCGCCCGTCTTCCTCATCGTTGAGAAAATTGTCGATGTCCTTGGGCGTGAACTGGAAAACTTCCTGGCGAATGCCGCGCGTCGTGTCTTCGTACTGGTATCCGAGGAAAGGGGTAAGGGTACGCGTGTCGCTGAGTTCGATTTCATACTCGGCTTTTCCCGAGAGGTATTCCTGCTCTTCATCCGTCTCCCGCCAGCTCGTGTAAGCGGCAAACACTTCGGGGATGTCCGTCGTCTGCCCGGTTTTGTAGGTGCCGTCCGGCATCCGGAATCCCTGTCCGGTAAACGCGTTGTAGCTCGCCTGGGCGGTGTCGGCCATGCTTGCCATCCAATGGAGGCTGAGGCCGTCGAGGGACGCGCCAAAGGCATGGTCACCCGAAAACTGGTAGACGGAAAACTCCCGGTCTTCGTCGTAAAAGTTGATTTTCCACAATCGCGTGTCCTTGAAGACCTCGAAGCCGCCAATCAGGGAACTGAATTCCTTCCAGTCCGCGTTCCCGGCGTTTCCGAGGTCCGCTTCTTCCGTAATCGTCGGGATGAACCCGTTCTCGCGCAGACTCGCGCTTTTCTCCGTTTTCTCGATATAAAAAGTGGTGAAGAAGAGGCTGTGATTGCCCTCCTGGTCGAGGTCGGTTTCAAGGCTTACCAAAGCATGGGTTTCATCGTCGGTTTCCGATTCGATGACATCGTAGCGACCGTTGGAGATAGTCAGTTCCCCGGCCGCGAAATCACCCTTGCTGGTGATGAGGTAGGCATTCGGGCGGATGATGTTCCGTTCCCCGGGGGAGCCGAAAAGGTCCTCTTCAACTCCCCTCAGGCTGGTGTACTTTCTGCTTTGGGAGACGTTCAGCCGGATCCCCAGCTCGCGTCCGTTGAAGAACTCGGTGGTCCCGCCGAAATCGAGTCCGAAACTGTAGGCCTGGGGAACATCCGCTGCCTGGGGCGCAAGGGTCGGAAAGTTCTGCAACTGTTCGGTCGCAAGGACGGCCTTTTCTCCGAAGGTGGCGTCAAAATCAATTCCCAGGCGCGGTCGTTCGCCAGCGTCGACGTAGCGGTCCTCCGCTTCGGAGTTCCATTGGGTTCCCGCCGAAAGGCTGGTGGTCCATTCCTGGGGAAAGAGGTCGGTGCGGATATCAAGGGTTCCCCCGGCGGCGTTGCCGGGAAACTCCGGGCTGTAGGTTTTGCTTACGACAAGGTTGCTGACGATGTCGGAGGGAAAGAGGTCAAGGGGGATGGATTGCTTGTCCGGATCCGGGCTGGGCACGGGTGCGCCGTTGAAAACCGTACTGGAATAGCGCTCATTGAGGCCCCGGATCACCGCAAACTGACCCTCCTGGACGGTAACCCCGGGAATGCGCTTGATCGCTTCGGCGACGTCCCCGGCAGCAAAGCGGGAAAAATCAGCGCCCGTGAGAAGGTCGACACTGAGCAGGGATTCCTTGCGGAAGACCTCGAAGGAATATTCCTCGTCGCTCACCTGATCGGAGCTGACAACGAATTCCGCCAGCGTGAAAACCTCGCCGGCTTCCTCGGGCAACGGCGGCAGCGGAAAATCCCAGGCGGCGGTTTGGCCTTCCTCAATTTCGACATCCCGCAGCGTGGAAGGCCGGTAATCGGCCTTGATAAAACGAAGAGCATGGAGCCCTGTAGGGATTTTCTCGATACGATAGGCTCCGCTCGCTCCCGTTTCCCCCTCGGCGAGGATGTCGCCAATTTCGTCCCCTTCGAGTTGTTCAAGGACAAGGACGGTCGCCCCCCCGATCGGCTCGCGGTTTTCAGCGTCGAGGACACGCCCCTCCACGGCACCGGTTTGCCCGTGAAGGGCGGCGCTGCAAAAGCAAAGCACGGCCGCAATCCGAAGGATCGGTTTAGGTTTGGAAAAATTCCGCATTGCGCAGGCGAGGGATTGCCATTGCCTGCGAGACAGCAACTGAAATTCGATTCCGTAACAGAGATATTACGCTTGTTAAGATACCGTTACGTTTGTGCGACGAAGCGGGGGATTCTTCCTTCACGGGCTCTTGCCATCCGGCTTGCCGACGGCCGTGGCCAGCCGGATGGCACGGATCTTTTTCTCCGGATGGCTGGGCTCGGAGGCAACCGGACGGGCGACCGCCGCCTCGCCCCGACCGGCGGCGGCCCGCCGCGCCTTGGTTTGGGCAAGACGGGCTTCCCTGCGCAGTCGTTCCAAGCGGACGGGATTTCCGGCGCTGGCGCGCTGGCGCGCCTGCAGACGGAGACTGTGTTTTTCGGGATCGAGCCCGGCCGATGCGCGCAAGGCCTTTGGTTTCGGCGGCTCCGATCCCGGACGGGTTGTCCTCGGAAGCGTCGGCACGGAGGTGGAGACGGAACGTCCGACGGTTTCCGGAATCCGCGCCAACTGCAGAACGTGCCGGGCACCATCCGCGGACTCCACCGTGCACCGATTGGACCGGGGATCGAAGTCAAGAAGAGTCATTCCGTCCTGCGGACGGTTGAGGCGGAGCCAGCGGGACGCCTTGTCCCTTTTGTCGTGAATATTTGCATACAAGATCCCGCCAAGGGTGTACACACCTCGTAGTTCGAGGGAATCCTCCGCGGAGGTTTCTCCGGCGCTGGCGGGCGACGGCGGCGTTGACCGCGCCTCAAACGACGGGGGCAGGAATGGCGAACGCTCGATCAGGCTGGTCGCCTTGAGCGGCGGAACGGCCAGCAGGCCGCCGGCCAGCACGAGAACTGCGGATCGAATTACCACCGAGCGGCAGGATTTCCTTCGCACGGGTCAGGGCAAGGAGAAACTTATCCTCCCAGCTCCGAGATCACCAACTCCTCGTATTTCACCCCGCTGAGGACCGGCTGCTGCCGTCCGTTGGTCTCGCGGTCGACGGAGTCGCGCACAAAGCGGAACAGTTCATCCACCGTAACCTTCCCGTCACGGTCATTGTCGGCTCCGCTCTGCAGACCCTCGAGCAGGTATTGGGTGAAGACCCCGCCGCGCCAGCGGGTGGATTCCTGGGAAACCTGATTCGCCCGCGCGGAACTCAGGATGGCCAACTGGAACCGCTCCGCTTCTGTTGCTGACCTGTTTTCCCGGGCTTCTTCCATCGTGCTGGCAACATTTTCCGTGTTGAAGGCCCCGACCTGGACAAGGCGGGTTCCGATCTCCTCGTTATTGAAGGCGCTTCCGATTCCACCGGAATGGCAGGCGTCGGCGAGCAGAAGGACTCGGTGAAGTAATCCATCGGGAGGGAGGTCGCCGCGATGGCGTCATGGCGGGCGTCGTAGGGGATGAAATAGAGATCGCCGAGGTCGCTGAGCGAAGCGGGGGAGCCGTGCCCGGCGAGGAAAATGGTAACGAGATCTTCCTGTCCGGCGTTGCGCAGCCACTGGCTGAGCGCGACCTTGATGTTGGTCAGGGTCGCCTCGGGACCCAGCAACAGCCGTGTCCGCTCTTCACGCAACCCGCCCCCGTCGGGGGAGGTCAGCCAATCGTGAAAGGCGCTGGCATCGGTCGCGGCAAACTCAACGTCCGGGATAAAAGGATCCTCGTAATCGGAAACCCCGATGATGAGGCCCCATTTGTCGGAACCGGGATCGCCGTCTCCCATGGAAACGACAAAGTTGTCCCGCGTTCGCCGCTGGGGCATGTACGCGTCCTCAAAGACCGCTTCCTTCTCTGCTTCCCCCGTGAGAACGCGGTCGGCGATGGCGGCATAAACCTCGTTCCCGGGGAGATCGTCTCCCGTAAAAGACCGGCGGCAGAAATGGTGGGCCTTGGCGTACGCGACGAGGGCGTCCTGCAGCTTGTTCTCGTCCATCAACTGCTCCGCCTCGGCCACCATCGATTTTTCGCGTTCAGCATAGAATTCGAGGATGCGGGCGGCCACACGGCTGGCGAGATTCTTGCGGAGGCTCTCGGTGATCTCGAAATCGGAGGGGAGCTCGGGGGGATCTTCCTCAATGCCGGCGGCCGGCACCGCGCCGTAGAAGGTGTCCTCTTTAAAGAAATCCTCGCGGTCCTCAAAACTCTGGAGGACGATATTGCGTTCCGCATCGACGAGGCTGACGGAGATGACCATCAAGCCCTTGGCGTACTGGTAGGTTTTTCTCGAGGGCAACCTGGTCGCGCACGGGCTGGCGTTTTTCCCGCGGAC